>CANGDT010000007.1 GCA_947452755.1 Actinomycetota bacterium | reverse complement strand
TCTGTATTGCCGCAGCTGAAGCTGTTGCTGCTGAGCCAGGTTCGCTTGGAGTTGTGTTTGGCGGATCCGGTAACGGTGAACAGATAGCTGCGAACAAAGTTAAAGGTGTACGCGCGGCACTTGCCTGGAACATTGCCACAGCACAACTAGCCAAAGAGCACAACAACGCAAATGTTGTTGGCATCGGCGCGCGTCAACACACACAAGAAGAAGCGTTTGCGATTATCGACGCTTTCTTAGAGACACCATTCAGTGATGCGGAACGCCACGTGCGTCGTATTGGCCAGATCGCGGAATACGAAAACCGTTAACTAAACCGGTACGCGAACTTTTCGTTCGTTGCGGCTGACCATCAGTAAGCCGACGAGGATAAGTACGCAACCAATCCAGCCGCGCAGCACCATCGGTTCACTGAGCAAGAACACGCCGAGCATTGTTGCCACAAACGGTTCACTCAGTAGCAACGTCGCGACGACACCTGGTGCCAAGTGTGTAATGCCAACACCAAACAAAATGTAAGCGACAGTCGTTGACGCGACTCCGAGCCACAATGCCAGGGCAATGCCCTTTGGTGTCGTTATCCACTGTGCGTCTATTACTAAAAATGGAACCAAAAGAACAGCGCCAATAGAGAACGACGCAGCTAGCCCATCAGTTGCGTGATGGCCATCAGCCACAAGCCGAGCACCCACAACTGTGTAAAACGCGTAAGCACCTGCAGCGATTGCAGCCGAGAGTGCCCCGAGTACTCGATGATTACCTGCGGTCGCTGAAGTAGGTGCACTCAACATCACCACGCCAACTACTGCAAGGAAAGTAGATGCTGCCCACACACGGCCCGGCCAAGGACTACCAAACATGCGGGCAATTGTTCCCGCCAACAATGGGGACAAAGAAATTGAAACCAGCGAAGCGACAGCGGCACCAGCAAGTTGTACCGCAGCAAAAAAGCTCGCCATGTACACCGCAACACTGACACCCATAATCCACACACGTGGGCGCTTCCACAACAAAGTGACCGCACCAGATCCGCGTTGAATAATCGACACGGCAACCAGACCCAAAGCGCCAATTCCTAAACGAGCGGCAGCAATCGACGTTGAGCTTGCAGCTACGTCAGAAAAAAGTCGTGCAGTACCAGTGGTGCCGAACAGCACACCGGCAGCCAACACCACAAAGACCGAACCGCGACGATCAATAGGTGACATGGTTCTCGCTTATCTGCGTTGCGATGGGAGTTTTAGAGTACTAGTGGTTACACGTGCACGGTTCATCTGGATGACCGTTACACCGTAGGCACGCTGCCATCGAAGGTGCCACATCCATTGCGGGACTGCGGCGGAAAAAACCAACAGGCTTCAGACTGAAACCAAGTCGTTCAACAGGCATCACTGGCCAATCTTCAATACGCGGAATGTGATTCAAGCCGAATACGTACCACATCACAACGTCAGTGTTCTCGAGTGAACGATCCTGTTGAACCCAACGCGGTAGTCCGTCGCCACCTTCGTGCTGGAACGGGTAGTCGCCAGCGGGGTAGCGTTCTTCGGTCGTGTTCTGTGTCACCCACAAATGGTTATACATAAAGCCTGCACGCTTACCGATAACAGAATCAGGCGACGCTAGTGGCAGACAATTCACATTTCCCAGAATCTTGTAAGCAACAGGATTACCAACATGGTTCTTTTTGTTCGGGTTTGTGATTTTCCAGTAACGCGCTTTCGCAAGGTTAAGTAGACGAGCCGCGTTGCTCTCCGACTTAATGACATCTTGTGTGGTGATGTACGCACCACCGTGAGGATTCTCTGGACCCATTGGCTTAGCAATGGAATCAACTTCAATCACAGTGTTATTGGTGCCATCAATGTCGAGATCGAGACGGGCGCAGAATGTGTGTTGGTGATACGGGGCCCACAGACCTTCTTCAAGTTGAGTAGCCGACGGATGATCCACCCCAGGTTCATCTGACAAAGTCAACAAAATGCCGGTCAGTTTGGCTTCAAATTCAATAACACCATCTTGATAGAAGTACCAGTAATAGCCGTACTCGTAATTATTGATAGTGACGATTGAAGACACAACAAAACGGCGACCACGACGAACTTCAACATGCCCGTCAATGTCAACGTGCTTCCATAAAATTCCGAAATCTTCCTCATGCATACAAATAGCGTTCTTGATTGTGCGCACTTCACCTTCGGGATTTGCCAACGCAACATCGAGATACACAATCTCACCCAAACAATCGCAACCCAACGTTAACGAGTTCGTGTAGTTGCCCAGCCCATACTCGCCCGTATCAAAAGCATTCTTACGATACGTGCCCTGTGAAGGATCACCATAAGGAATTACAAGCTCGGCAATCGATAAACGGTGCGCTATACGACGCTCATCACCGTTGTCATTGAAACGCACATCATGAATTACAAGACCTTCGCGCTGATCCCAACCAACACGCAAACTCCAACGCTCAAACTGGATACGCCAACCCTCAACATCAAACGACGCACCGTCTTTTTGAATGATCTGCAATTCCTTCAACGCAACAGAACCACCAGTCTGCGACAACCGGTAATCACCTGAAGTCATTGGAATGGCTGTAACGTCACCATCCTCAATGCCAACGACCTGCTCAGTCTGCAAATCAACAATCGCGTACACATTATTAATAGGATGCGCATACATGTTGGCCTCTGGAGTTGGCTTAAACCACATAGGCGTCCACACCAAACGGCGACCATCATTCAAATACTCAGGAATTTGTGCACCAATCGGCCACGTCTCCATATGCACCTGTGATTGTGGATCCGTAATCCCACGCTTCGCCAACGCATCAATCACACGAGAATCAGCCTTCGCCGCCGCCATCGCAGCCTCGGACTCCGTACTCAACACCGGTGACTTCGCACCGTCAATAACTTTCCAACTGCGCGCAATGCCGTCAGTAGTAATGACACCCTCATGAACAGCAGCCGTCGCACGGTCAAGAACGGTTATCCGCACAGCACGCTCAAAGTTGTCGCCGGGCTTCCATGCCAAAACTTCTGCCTTAGTGGGTTCCTCAAGTTGCACCATGGCAAACAAGTGCCGGTGGTCCAGATTCCACACCGAACGGGCGGCCGAAATTGCTGCTTCTAACTCCGAGGCGCTTAATGGATCTAGAGGATGCTCGAACAACGTCGACGCTGACATGGAAAGTTCCTTTAAAGGTTTGGTTTTCTCCGAGTTTATGAATGCCGACAAATGCGGGGGAGTCGTTTGCGGAAAATCGCAGTTAAAGAACCCACAAAACGGACATTATTGGTCGAATTGTGTTGCAATTCGCAAAATCTCTGACAAATTACCGTCAGGTCAATAGTCTCGTGCCTAATTAGTTAGTTCGCCCATTTGGTGAACAACAACCAATGTGAATTGGGAGGCCGAAATGGCAAACGAACAAGTAGATGAATCAGGCTTAATCACCGCGGCCTCACTTGTAGAAAAAGCAAAGCTACGCCAACACTTTGGTCGCTTTGATATTTTCTTCTTCCTCTTGTGCACCATCGTTGGCGTCGACACCCTCGGACAAGTGGCATCTGCTGGTCCCCAAGGATTCTTGTGGCTAATCTTCCTGTGTATTTTCTTCTTCGTTCCATACGGTCTGCTCACCGCTGAACTCGGCGCCGCATTCCCCGAAGAAGGCGGACCATACATTTGGACCCGCATGGCTTTCGGACGAAAAGTCGCAGGCCTAAACGCAATCTTCTACTGGTTCGCAAACCCAGTCTGGATCGGTGCAACTCTTGCACTGTTATGCATCTCGGCAATTCAAAATTACTTTTGGCACTTCGCCGACGGCAGCAACGTAGGCCTCATCATCGGTTTAGTGTTCATTTGGTTCTCAGTGTGGACCGCAATCCTCTCGTTCGGTGTAGGTAAATGGATCCCAACACTCGGTGCCTTCAGCCGACTCATCATGATCGGCACTTTCTCAATCACCACATTGATCTACGCAGTAAAGCACGGCCTGCATTTGCCAGCTGGTGCAACATGGAGCCCAACATGGGCCAGCTTCATCGCACTCACCCCGCTGTTGTTCTACAACTTGGTCGGATTTGAATTGCCAAGCTCAGCTGGCGATGAAATGAAAAACCCACAAAAAGATGTGCCCTACACAGTTCTTCGCGCAATGATCACATCAATCCTTCTGTACGGCCTGCCAATCCTGGCAATCGTCTGTGTTATCCCACCCGAAGACATCAAAGGCAAAGGTGTCTCCGCATTCCTAGACGCAGTCGACACCGTATTCAGTGTTTACGGAAGCGCTTCAGGAATCATGATCAAGTTCGTCGCATTCATGTTCATCATTGCTCTGATCTCATCAGGTAGTTCATGGCTAATGGGTGCCGACCGTGCGCAGGCAATCGCCGCCATCGACGGAACCGGACCAAAGTGGATTGGTCAGTTCTCGTCACGATTCGGCACACCAGTACACGTGAACTACATCTCAGGACTCGTCGCAACACTTGCCTTCGTCTTCGCCGAAAAAGCTGGCGGTGGCAGTACCGCACAAGCGTTCAACATCATGATCGGCATCGTGCTGCTCTTCACCACAATCAGCTACCTCGTCATTTTCCCTTCACTCATCAAACTCCGTAAGAGCCACCCGAACGTGGAACGCCCATACAAAGTTCCAGGAGGAATGGCAGGCGTATGGGTATGTGCAGTGATCACAACAATGTGGTCAGCAATCGCAACCATCGCAGGAATCTTCCCCGGCATATTCACCAACGGGCACATCCTTGACGACAGTGCGCTACCTGAAGGCGTCACCCGAACAGCATTCACCTCATACGCATTCATCGCGATCGGCGTAACACTCCTCGTCGGAATCGTGTTCTACATCATGGGCGGCAAGACCCGCTCTGAACTAGTACGCGACCCCGAATTAGTGGAGTAAGCGCAAGGGCGTTTTCACGGAAACAAAACCGTGAGATAAGGTAATGACTGCCTTCGAAAGTTGAAGGCATGCGGGTGTAGCTCAATGGTAGAGCCCCAGCCTTCCAAGCTGGCCATGCCGGTTCGATCCCGGTCACCCGCTCTCACATGTTCGAAACGGCCCCGCCGCGAACCCTCGGGAAAATCAACAGGACCGTCCCTCAATTTTCTGTTTTCACCCAAGTCCCACTAGACTTCAACACGTTAGATCGGGGCGTAGCGTAGTGGCTAGCGCGCCTGCTTTGGGAGCAGGAGACCGAGAGTTCGAGTCTCTCCGCCCCGACCAACATAGTGAGTCCGCCCTCTCGGGGGCGGGCTCTACTCATCTAAGAGGAGTGCCATGAAGGCTGCAGTCGAGAAACTCTCATCAACCCGCGTCAAGCTCACCATCGAGGTCCCATTCGCAGACCTCCAGCCAAGCATGGACGAGGCATACAAGCGCATTGCTTCACAGGTGAACATTCCCGGTTTCCGTAAGGGCAAGATTCCTGCTCGCATCATCGACCAGCGTGTAGGTCGCGCAGTTGTGCTTGAAGAAGCAGTGAACGACGCCATTCCTTCAACACTTGCCCAGGCACTGATCGAAAACGACATTGTTCAGCTCAGCCGCCCAAATGTTGACGTGACCCAGCTTGATGAAGAAGCCGGCCTTATCTACACCGCCGAGCTCGACATTCGCCCAGAATTTGATCTGCCAAAGTACAGCGACCTCAAGGTAGTTGTTGACAACGCTGAAGTAACTGAAGAGCAAGTTGAAGAGCAACTCACTGCGTTGCGTGCCCGTTTTGGTTCACTAAAGCCAGTGGAACGCGAAGCCCGCGATACTGACACTGTTCTTGTTGACCTTCGTGGTTCGTTCGAAGGTGTTGCTGTTGATGACATCACAGCAAACGCGCTCAGCTATGAAGTTGGCTCGGACAGCATGGTTCCAGGTTTTGATGAAGCAGTTCGCGGTGCAAAGGCCAGCGATGTTCGCACCTTCGTATTCACGCCGACTGCAGGTGAATACACCGGCAAGCAGGTTGAAGTTGAAGTAACTGTTACTGCGGTTCGCGAACGTGAACTTCCAGATGCTGATGATTCATTCGCAATGATGGCCAGCGAGTTTGACACTATTGGTGAACTGCGCGAAGACGTTCGTACCCGCCTTGGTCGTTTGCGTCTAGTTGAGCAGGCGTACCAGGCTCGCGAACTTGTTCAGGATGAACTTCTTGGCGCTATCAAGATGGATGTTCCCGAAGGCGCAATCACTGACGAAGTTGAACAGCATTTCGCAGATGGTCACGGCGACGAAGCTCATAAGGCTGAGTTTGAATCAAACGTTCGCACTGGTCTGAAGACTCGTATTGTGCTCGACAAGATTGCTGAAACTGAAGATGTTCAGATTAACGATTCTGAATTGTCTCAGTGGCTCATCCAGGAATCACAGCGTTATGGAATGTCACCGGATCAGTTCGCTAATGAACTTGTTCAGGCTGGTCAGATTGAGGCAGCTATTGCTGAGGTTCGTCGCGCTAAGGCTTTGGCAACTGTTCTTGAATCAGTACAGGTTGTGGACAAGTCCGGCAAGGCTATTGATCTGAATGTTGTCCTTCGTGGGGATCAGTCAGATGACGAAGTTGATGCTGCCTTTGATGCGTCTTCAGATGAGGAAAACTTCGAAGCAGACGAATAGTCTGCGAGAAGCGGATAAGCACCGCGAAGCAGACGAATAGAAATTTTCATGGAAGTGGCTCTGGCGGGTTTTGCTGGGGCCACTTTTTTGTTGTGATTTTGTGTTCGTTGTAGGCGAAATATTTTTTTAAAAAGTTTTGGAAAAACTATTGCTTTTTCTTTTATTCGAACATATGTTCGATACATGCATTTCTCAGGTACTTCGTCTATTGAATTGGACGCGCGGGTCCGGTTTACGGGGTTTCCGCGTGTGTGTGGTTCAACTGCGGATGCCACTAGTTGGCCTCTTAATGTGCGACCTGTGAGAAGTCTTGGTCCGGGGCTTGTCGATTCGATTGTGTGGTCTGCGGATCGAGCTATGCGTTTGTCGCAAGACAAAGTTTTTGATGCCATCGCTGATGTCGATCGACTGATTGCTTGGGCCGAGTCCGCTAAGGCCAAACTTGTTGTTGCAGCTGTTGGGGAAGTCTCGGAAACGCTGTCTGATTCAACGCGTTCTAGTTCTCGCCAGATCACTGATGTGCATGCGTGTGCGTTGGCTGCGCATTTAAACATTTCGAGTAACGCAGGTATGTTGCTGGCGGAACATTCTCGGATGCTTCTTGCCGCATTGCCCGAAACTTTCGAATATCTAGAATGTGGGCGTATTTCGGACTTTAAAGCACGAATTATTTCGGAGGGTGCGTCCAGTTTGCACGTTCGTGTGGGGCAACCGAATTTTGCGGATGAGGCTTTTGGTTCGTTGATGCGGCGGTACGAGGCATTTGTGTTGTTGCGTGCATCGGAATCGTCAACGTCACAGTTACGTAAGAAGGTCCAGCGCGCTTTGGCTATGCTCGCGCCAGTCGACGCAGAGCAACGCCACGAAATTGCGCGACAGGATCGTGGAATTGAAATGTGGGAAACCGGCGATGGTATGGCAACCATTCAGGCAAACCTTCCAGTGCTTGAAGCTGCACGTGTGTGGAATGTTCTCGAGCATTGTGCCAAGAACGATGATTCGCTTCAGGGTTCAAGCCGTAATCGAATGGCCGATGCATTTGTGACATTGATTGATGGAACTAGCGATTTATCGCCAGAAAAACGCAATCAAGTGGCTGAAGTGCAAATTGTTGTTGGTGTGGATGCGCTTCTCGGCAACAGTGAAATGCCAGCAGATATTTTCGGAACTGATTTGATGCTTTCAGCACAACAAGTGCGCAATCTTGTTCCTGACTCGCGACTCCGCCGGATTTTGGTTGATCCAATTGATGGAACATTGCTGGAATTTGGTCGTAAAACTTATCGACCACCCGCTGCACTTAATGATCATGTGAAACGGCGCGACAAAGTATGTCGGGCACCGGGATGTAATCGGTCGGCAAAGTTCGCCGATGTTGATCACATAGTTCCGTGGGATGAAGGCGGGGAAACTACAGTGAGTAACCTGGCAAGTCTTTGTCGACGGCACCATTTACTTAAAACATTCGGCGGGTGGAGCTACGCATTGGATTCGCAAGGTAATGCCAACTGGTCTCTGCCCTCAGGAAATCAACCTGTCGATCATGCGCGACCAGTAACGGATTCACAAGCGCACATGTATACGCTCAGCGAAGAAGTTGTTGATAGGGCAATTGAACGATTATTCAATCCCATCCCGCTGTGAAATTGTGTCGCCAAATACCACGCCGACAGCGAACAAAGCCATGTCGGACTGCGCCGTGACAGCAGCACCCCTTACTGTTTACACACAAGGTGTTTTTAAAGGAGTCATCAGTGAGTAGTTTCGAAGTGCCGGGCCTATCGGTCCCGCAAGCACGCGGCACTAGCCCCATGAGTGCTGGTTTCGACGATTCCGTGTACCAGCGACTATTGCGCGAACGCATTATTTTCCTCGGTACCCAGGTCGAAGACCAGATGGCAAATGCAATCTGCGCCCAGATCTTGCTACTAGCAGCTGACGACCCAGAAAAAGATATTTTCCTCTACATCAACTCACCTGGTGGATCCATCAGTGCGGGCATGGCAATCTACGACACCATGCAGTTCGTCAAGAACGACGTTGCAACCGTGGCAATGGGTCTAGCCGCATCAATGGGCCAGTTCCTTTTGTGTGCAGGCGCTGAAGGCAAGCGTTACGCATTGCCAAACGCGCGCATCATGATGCACCAACCTTCAGGTGGTATCGGTGGAACTGCTTCAGACATCAAGATTCAGGCTGAACAGATGCATCACACCAAAAAGAAGATGGCTGACCTGATTGCAGAACACACGGGTCAAACACCAGAAACTATTACCGAAGATTCAGACCGTGACCGTTGGTTCACCGCTGAAGAAGCAAAAGACTACGGCTTTGTCGACCATGTTGTGCGCAGCGCAAACGACGTGGCCGGTTCCGGCGGAACGGCATAAGGGAAGCGACATGACACTTAATCCAAACCACGCACCGCAATCGCGCTACATTCTGCCGAGCTACATCGAGCGCACCCCACAAGGTGTTCGCGAATACAATCCCTATGCAAAGCTGTTCGAAGAGCGCATCATTTTCTTGGGCGTACAAATCGATGACACCTCAGCTGATGACATCATGGCCCAGCTTCTCGTGTTGGAATCACTCGACCCAGAACGTGACATTCAGATTTACATCAACTCACCCGGTGGTTCGTACACCGCGATGACTGCAATCTACGACACCATGCAGTTCATCAAGTGTGATGTGCAAACAGTTTGCTTAGGTCAAGCAGCATCCGCTGCTGCTGTCATTCTTGCTGCGGGAACACCAGGAAAGCGTTACGCGCTTCCACACGCCCGCGTTCTGATTCACCAGCCATACACCGAAGGTGGCGGTCAAGGTTCAGATATCGAAATCCAAGCCAACGAAATCATGCGTATGCGTGACGAAATGGAAGGGATCTTCGCGAAGCACACAGGCAAGAAGCCTGAAGATATTCGCAAGGACATCGAACGCGACAAGATTCTGACTGCAGATATGGCTAAGGAATACGGAATTATCGACCAAGTTCTTGCTAACCGAGTCCCACTTAATAGTTAGTCGCTCGGGCGTTGCTCCACAGATTTGGCGCAAACGCAAGGTAATTTGGTGAAATGCCAGATTTGGTCTGGAAACTTTAAACAGGAGGTGCGCTATGGCACGTATCGGTGAAACCGGTGGCGATTTGCTCAAGTGTTCCTTCTGCGGCAAAAGCCAGAAGCAAGTCAAGAAACTTATTGCTGGACCAGCTGTCTATATCTGTGACGAATGTATTGACCTATGTAACGAGATCATCGAAGAAGAGCGTGGCGAATCCGTCAAGCTCGATTGGGAAGAACTTCCCAAGCCTCGCGAAATCTACTCGTTCCTTGACCAGTACGTCATTGGCCAAGACTTGGCAAAGCGTTCACTTTCAGTAGCGGTATACAACCACTACAAGCGAGTACAGGCCGAAGCAAACTCCTCAACACGCGACGAGAGCGTTGAACTAGCAAAGTCAAACATTTTGATGCTTGGCCCAACTGGTTCAGGTAAGACACTGCTTGCACAAACACTTGCGCGCATGCTGAACGTACCTTTCGCAATCGCTGACGCAACAGCGTTGACTGAAGCCGGCTACGTAGGTGAAGACGTAGAAAACATTCTTCTGAAACTTATTCAAGCCGCTGACTACGACGTCAAGAAGGCTGAAACAGGAATCATCTACATCGACGAAATCGACAAGGTTGCTCGTAAGAGTGAAAACCCATCGATCACCCGCGATGTGTCGGGCGAAGGTGTCCAGCAGGCATTGCTAAAAATTCTTGAAGGCACCACAGCTTCAGTTCCACCACAAGGTGGTCGAAAGCACCCACATCAAGAATTCATCCAGATTGATACTTCAAATGTGTTGTTCATCGTGGCAGGTGCATTCGCAGGCCTTGATGAAATCATCAAACAGCGCGTAGGCAAGAAGTCCCTCGGATTCACCGTGGACCTTGCCCAAGAAGTAAGCGAGCAAGATATTTTTGCTCAGGTGATGCCTGAAGACATGCTGAAGTTCGGAATGATTCCAGAATTTATTGGTCGCCTTCCAGTCTTTACTTCAGTTGGCTCACTCGACCAAGAAGCGTTGGTCAAGGTTCTTACCGAACCTAAGAACGCACTGGTGCGCCAATACCAAAAGCTCTTTGACCTTGACGGTGTTGAACTTGAATTCACCCAGGATGCTCTAGAAGCAGTTGCCGATCAGGCAATCCTGCGTGGCACTGGTGCGCGTGGACTTCGCGCAATCATGGAAGAAGTATTGCTCTCAGTGATGTACGACGTACCAAGTCGCGAAGATGTGGCACGTGTAGTTATCAATGGCGAAGTTGTGAAGAAGAACGTCAACCCAACACTTGTTCCACGCGAAGCACCAAAGCGTGAACGTCGCGAAAAGTCTGCTTAAGTAACAGTTCTTAGGTGACCTTGCTGTCCGTCGAGACAGTCTTGTATTCGCCTGACATTGTGTAATCCCGAATACGTTCAAACCCATCCCACACTTCCACGTATGACGTGGCAAGCGGGCTGATGGCAACACGAATTGAACTCGGTTCCCGGTAATCAGGAATGACGTTTTTGTGAATGCGCAAACCGCGAGCGATTTGTGCAGCATCAGGGTGATGAATTGTGATGTGACCACCACGTCGTTGTGCATCACGGGGAGTAACCAAGGTGTACCCCAGAGGGGCCAGCCACTCATCAAAAAGTTCAATCATCATGTCGGTACCGCGTGACGCCTTGGCACTGATGTTCGAAATACGGGCGTCTTCAATCATGGTGAATGCGGATTCAATGCTGAGTAAGCCAATGATTGATGGGCTGGCAATTTGAAAACCACGCATGCCATCAATCTGTTCAAATTGCGATCCCATTTCGAATTGGTTGCGTTGGGCAAACCAACCGTGAATAGGGAAGTCCAGTTCAGGTTGCAGACGCTTTGCGATGTAAACCCATGCAGGCGAACCTGGACCTGAATTGCAGTACTTGTATGTGCAACCAACCATGAGGTCAACATTCCATTCGTCGCAACGAAGGTCTACTGCACCAACCGCATGGCTGGCATCCCACACAACAAGTGCGCCATGATCATGAACGAGTTTCGTGATTGTCGGAACGTCTTGAAGCGCACCTGAACGGTAAGCAATAACCGAAAACGTCACGAGTGCCACATCATCGTTCAAATATGGTGTCAGCAATTCTGGCGTAATCAGTTCGGCATCAAGTTCGTTCTGAATAGTGACAAGAGTCAAACCAAGTTCGTCCGCAATGCCCTGCATGATGTAGCGATCAGTTGGAAAGTTTGCTTCATCAGTGATGATGGTTTTTCTACCTGGACGTGCTGTGATTGCTGCCCGACAAGCGCGATAAAAGTTCACACTGGTGGTATCCATTGCCAAAACTTGGCCAGCTGCAGCGCCGAGTGTGGCCCGACCAATTAAGTCGCCAACAGATTCAGCCATATCGATCCAGTCAGCCCAACCATCAACAACCTTGGCCGCCCAACCGTTGATCAGGAAATCATTGACCGTTTCGATTGTCGCTTTAGGTAGCCGCCCCAGCGAATTGCCATCCAAATAACAGGTATCAGGGTCCGTGATGACGAACTTGTCGCGAAAGCCAGCCAATGGATCAGCGGCATCTAGGGCAAGGGCATCGGCTCGTGAAGTCATAGAAACAGGCTAATAGTGCAGGCGGCCGGCTGTTCAGGGAAGGCGCTTTTGTGAGAATGCCCCAAAAGTGGCAGAATGAACGAGTTATTCGGTTCACGCGCTAACAATTCCGTTAGGCGACCCGAGTACACGCTTACCCAAGGAGTAACCATGCAAGCTGGTATCCATCCTGAGTACATTGAAACTCAGGTCACATGCGGTTGTGGCAATCAGTTCACCACTCGCAGCACCCAGAAGAGCGGCACCATCCACGCTGACGTTTGCAGCGCATGCCACCCGTTCTACACAGGCAAGCAGAAGATTCTTGATACCGGCGGTCGCGTCGCTAAGTTCGAAAAGCGCTTCGGTAAGCAGTCCTAGCTTTTTAAAGAGGTGTTGTCGTCGTCCGATTGTGACGATGACAGCACCTCTTTTATTTTTGATTGGTAAACAACATGTCGCAAGATTTTAGTTCCGTTGAAGCACTTGCTGCCGAGATGACAGAACTCGAGGGCAAGATGAGCGACCCCGCAACACACGGCGATCCCAATGAAGCACGTCGCATTGGTAAGCGTCACGCAGAGTTACGTCCCGTTGTAGCGAAGTGGCGTGAATGGGTCCAGCTCACTGACGATGAAGCTGCCGCTCGCGAAATGGGTGCGGAAGATGCCGCATTTTTAGCAGAAGCTGAAGAGTTGGCGGTGCAACGTGATGCAGTAGCCGAGAAGCTTCAGCAAATGTTGATTCCACGTGATCCACTAGATGGCAACGATGTCATTTTGGAAATCAAGGCTGGTGCCGGCGGCGAAGAGTCAGCCCTATTTGCTGGCGACTTAATGCGCATGTACTTGAAATACGCTGAGAAGCGCGGTTGGGCAACACAAGTTATTGAAGCTGAAGAGTCCGACATGGGTGGATACAAAGACATTGCCATTGCGGTGAAATCCAAAGGTGTTGTTGCGCCAGAAGATGCCCCGTTTGCAAACCTGAAATATGAAGGCGGCGTTCACCGTGTTCAACGTGTACCAGTGACGGAATCACAAGGACGCATTCACACATCAGCTGCAGGTGTTCTCGTGCTTCCGGAAGCCGAAGAAATCGACGTCACAATTGACCCGAACGACTTACGCATCGATGTGTACCGTTCCTCAGGTCCTGGTGGCCAGAGTGTTAACACAACTGACTCGGCTGTTCGTATCACGCACATGCCGACCGGAATTGTGGTGTCGTGCCAGAACGAAAAGAGCCAATTGCAGAATAAAGAATCTGCAATGCGTATTTTGCGCGCACGTATTTTGGCCGCAGCTGAAGAAGCAGCAATGGCCGCTGCAAGTGCCGAACGTAAAAGTCAGGTCCGCACAGTTGACCGCTCTGAACGAATTCGAACCTACAACTTCCCGGAGAACCGTCTTGCTGATCACCGCGTTGGCTTCAAGAGCAACAACCTTGATGCCATCCTGAACGGTGACCTTGATCCTGTCATTGACGCGTGCATTGAAGCAGACACTAAGTCGCGTCTGGAAGCATTGGGAGAAAAGTAGTTATGGCTGAGAAAGTACCTGCTGAGAAAGTTAAGGGCCCAGCGTCATACTTTCCATCAATCGAAAAGAACTACGGAAAAAAGATTGATGACTGGATGAAGATTCTTAAGAAAGCCAAGATCGAAAAGCACATGGAAATGGTTGAGTTCCTCAAAGATGAACATGCCATGGGTCATGGACATGCCAATGCACTTGTCCACCATTTCAAAAGCCTGCAGAAGTAATTCAGCCAAGGACTATGCGCTCCTCATGACAACTAACGCTGAACTTATTCGGGAAGGCGCCACAGTGCTCGCTGATGCTGGCGTAGGTTCACCGGAACCAGATTCAGCAACACTGTTGGCATTCGTGCTAGGTGCCGAGCGCAGCGACATCCTTCCTTTCACGGAAGTTCAGCCAGAAGTCGCACGAAAGTTCAACGAATTAATCACCCGCCGAGCCACCCGTGAGCCACTGCAGCACATCACAGGTGTTGCACACTTTCGCTACCTGACATTGCATGTTGGACCTGGTGTTTTTGTGCCACGACCGGAAACAGAATTATTGGGAGATGCTGCAATCAGCTACCTCAAGAATCGTGGGGCAACTCAAAACATTGTTGTTGAACTGTGTGCAGGAAGTGGTGCGCTTGCGTTAGCAATAGCCACCGAAGTTCCTGGCACTGAAGTGCATGCCGTGGAACTCTCACCCGAAGCACACGTCTGGCTTACACGAAACATTGCAGCGCATGCCGATCAATTGAAATCCGCAGGAAGTTCAGTAACGGCCTATTTGGGCGATGCTGGCGATACTGCGATTCTAAAATTCCTCAACGGACGCGTAGACGCTGTCGTCACCAACCCTCCGTACATTCCACAAGACATGATTCCGCGAGATCCCGAAGCACGAGACCATGACCCTTCCCTTGCTCTCTTTGGCGGTCACGATGGTCTCGATGTTGCGCGGCGTGTAGCCCGGGTGGCAAGCGCGTTACTCAAACCTGGTGGCTTCGTTGGCATGGAGCATGCTGATGTTCAAGGCGAATCCGTGCCAGCAATGTTTGCCGAAGAAGAGGCTGCCTGGATTGAACTGGTAGACAATAAGGACTATAACCAACTGCCACGATTTACCACGGGCATTCGCGCGAAAGGCGGTGTGCAATGAGTGAAGTAATTTCGATAAACAACCCCGATGCCATCACACAAGCAGTGGAAGCCGTTCGAGCGGGACGATTGGTAGTAATTCCCACCGACACCAGCTACGCAGTGATCGCCGACGCATTCAACATCACTGCAATCAACGAACTTCGTATCGCCAAAGGCCAAGCCGAAAATGTTCCGCTACCAATTGCAGCGGCGACGATAGAAACAATCGCTGGTGTCGCTTACTTGCCAACACTGGCCCGCGACCTAGCAACCGCGTTCTGGCCAGGCCCATTGACACTGATGGTGACCGCACAAGAATCACTTATGTGGAACATCGGCCCAGCCGACAGCGCACTTTCCGTTCGAGTTCCACACCATGAAGTCGCACACTCAGTACTTGCAGGCATAGGACCAACTGTGCTGACCGGTGCACAAAAGGCAGGACAACCAGCCGTTCGCACAATCGCCGAAGCACAAACCGCACTGGGCGAATCCGTTGCGTTCTACCTCGACGCAGGTCCACTATCTGAAACCGCATCAACCGTGGTGGATGCCACCGGCACACACCTACGAATGGTTCGTCAAGGCGCATTGTCGCTAAGCGATATACGTCACGTCATGCCCATGGTGGTTGACGCGACGTCCTCGAACGGTTGACCTAGACTGCATCCATGAGCGATGTTTTTTACGGTTCCGACTTTTCCGAACTCGAATCCACAGATCCTGAAATTGCTGGCGTACTTCTTGATGAATTGACGCGTTTGCGTTCAGGTGTCCAGCTGATTGCGAGCGAAAACTTCACTTCGCCAGCAGTTCTCACTGCGCTTGGTTCAACACTGAGCAACAAGTACGCAGAGGGCTACCCAGGCAAGCGCTACTACGGCGGTTGCGAAGTGGTTGACGTCGCAGAAACAATCGGCATTAATCGCGCGAAAGAATTGTTCGGCGCGGATCATGCAAACTTGCAGCCACATTCAGGTGCGAGTGCAAACATCGCAGTGTTCGGTGCGTTCATGAAGCCAGGCGACACATTCTTAGCTATGGCACTGCCACACGGTGGTCACCTGACTCACGGTGCTGGAGTTTCCTACAGTGGCAAGTGGTTCAACCCAGTGCATTACGGCGTTGCTGAAGGTACTGAAGACATCGACTACGACCAACTACGTGCCCTCGCCCGTGAACACAAACCAAAGATGATTGTTGCTGGTGGTTCAGCAATCCCACGTCTGATTGATTTCAAGGCCATCCGTGAAATTGCTGATGAAGTTGGCGCAATCATGCACGTGGATGCTGCGCACTTCATCGGTCTTGTTGCAGGTAAAGCGATTCCGTCGCCAGTTCCGTATGCAGATGTTGTGTCGTTCACAACTCACAAAGTGTTGCGCGGTCCACGTTCGGGAATGATCGTGTGCAAGGAAGAGCATGCAGCAGCAATTGACAAGGCTGTGTTCCCAATGATGCAAGGTGGTCCGATGATGCACGTAGTTGCAGCCAAGGCAGTTGCGTTGAAGGAATGTGCCACACCTGAATATCAGAAGTACGCCAAGGACGTCATTGTGAACGCCCAAGCGCTAACTCAGGGTTTGATTGAAGAAGGCATGCGTGCGGTAACAGGTGGAACTGACACACACCTTGCACTACTTGACCTGCAGGGTATTGGTGTGACGGGCAAGGATGCTGAAGCGCGATGTGGTGCATCCGGCATTGTTTTGAACAAGAACTCAATTCCGTACGACCCACAACCAGCTGCAGTGACAAGCGGAATTCGCGTAGGTACACCATCGACCACAACACAGGGGATGGGCGTTGACGAGATGAAGAGCATCGCAAGTCTGATCGGTCGCGCTGTGAAGTCAGATTCAGCATCGGAGCATGCAACAGTGAAGGCGGAAGTTCTGGAACTTGTGACCAAGTTCCCCGCTTATCCTCGCGGCTAGTCATATCCTTGCTACATGCGCGAATATTTATTGTGTCTGCTGGCCGCCGCCGCAATCACATACTTATTAGCGCCTAGCGTTCGCGCAGTTGCCATTCACTTTGGGGCAGTGGCTGAAATCCGTGATCGCGATGTGCACAGCGATGTCACACCACGTTGGGGTGGTCTGGCAATGCTTGGTGGCTTGCTGGTCGCTGTGACGTTGGCAAGCCAGCTTCCGTTGATGGGCACAATCTTTCATGACCATCGACAAATTCGCGCGGTGCTTATGGCAGCCGGAATTATCGTGGTGCTGGGACTGATTGATGACCGTATTGGTCTTGATGCACCGACCAAGCTCGTCGGCCAAATTTTGGCAGCAGGAACATTGGCCATGCAAGACGTCACTCTTGTGTGGTTGCCGATTCACGGAACATTCATTCTTGATCCGATGACGTCACTATTGCTAACTGTGCTCGTTGTCTTGGTCAGTATTAATGCAGTGAACATGGTTGATGGGCTAGATGGTCTCGCGGCCACAATCGTAGGCGTTGGTTCGATCGCGTTCTTTGCGTACTCATATTTTTTGTCAGTCACAAACGGGTATCAGCGCGCAGCGCTAGCAACACTCATTTCAGCATCGCTGGTCGGCATGTGTGCAGGTTTCATGCCGCACAACTGGCATCGTGCCCGTTTGTTCATGGGGGACACCGGTTCCATGTTGATTGGGTTGTTGATGGCCGCCTCGTCGATCCTGTTAACAGGCCAAGTTGATCCAGGCGGGTTGACCAGCGGCGAACTCTTGCCGGCGTTCCTGCCAATTGTGTTACCACTGTCAATCTTGGCCATTCCGTTGCTGGACCTCGGGTTGGCTGTTATTCGACGCACACGAAAGGGTCGTTCACCTTTCGCACCAGATAAAGAGCACCTGCACCACCGTTTATTAGACCTAGGTCATGGACAAGAACGTGCAGTCTTGATCATGGGAGCTTTTACTGCACTTATTGCGTTCAGCGTTGTGAGTACTGCATTCGTACCGATGGTCGTATCGCTACTTGGATTCCTAGTCGGAGCAATCGCTTTAGCCTTCTGGGTACTCAACCCAACCCATGAGAGACTGACTTCATGAAAACCACAGGCATCATTTTGCGCTCGGTCATCGCCACCCTGATTGTTGGCGGCGTCATCACGATTTATGCAGCAATCAGCAAAGGCACACATGGCCTGATTGGCGCACTTTTTGGTGTCACCATTGTGGTGATTTTCTTCACGTTAGGTCAGGTCGCGCTCGACCGCGTGATTCAACGCAACCCGATGTTGGCCACCAACTTTGCCCTGTTGCTGTACTTAGTCAAGGTGGGTGTTCTGTTCGCACTTCTCTTGGCTTTCAAAGATACAAAGGCTTTTGATACCAAGGTTTTTGCCCTCACCATCGTGGCTTGCACAGTCACCTGGCTAGTGGCTGAAACGTGGGCATTTGCCACCTCAAAACCCATGTATGTAGAGCCGGGTGCGGGCCCTGATGTCATGCCCATTCGCAAGGAAGACTAGCCCGGGGTCGGTAAGAGGGATTGCACTCCAACTGATACAGTGAGACCGCAATGAACGACGATCCCACGAAGTTCCCCACTCGTGATGACGGCCGCGAAACCGCAGATATAGCTTGGCGATCAGTTAGTTATCTGACTGCTGGGTTGCTCTTCTACGGTGGGCTAGGTTGGTTGATCGGCCGCAAGTTCGGTCATCAACAAGTTTTCATGGCAATCGGATTAATTCTTGGAATTAGTCTGGCGCTCTACCTCACATACGCACGCGTTTCGGCCATGGATACACACATGGAGCGAAATACCACTACGAATGACCGGAGGACAACTCAGTAATGAGTGCTGTTGTCGTTGCCACAGAGTCGTGTCACCTCAACTCGGGTTGCGGGTTCCCTGCGCCGAGTGCTGACATCTTCTTCCTCGAGCCATATGCCACCATCAATCTGTTTGGCATGGATTTCACAATCAGCAAAGCCGTCATTCTTGTTTTTGCCGTAGTCATCATCGTTGTTGGATTTTTCCTCGCAGCAGCCCGCCCACAAAAAATGGTACCAGGAAAACTGCAGTCACTTGGTGAACAAGGTTTCCTATTTGTTCGTGACCAAATCGCACGCGAAGTAATTGGCAAAGACGGCGACCGTTTCGTTCCGTTCCTTGCATCCCTTTTCTTCTTCGTGTGGATCTCAAACTTGATGGGTGTTATCCCAGGTGCACAGTTCCCAATCATGTCGAGCCTTGCATTCCCTGTATCGCTGACATTGATGGTTTACGTAACCTACATTTTCTTGGGCATGAAGCACCAAGGACCGATTAAGTTCTTCACAAACGCTGCATTCCCGCCGGGTGTTCCAAAGGTCATGTACGTGCTGTTGACCCCACTTGAACTACTTGGTCTGCTAGTAACCCGCCCGGTTACCCAGGCAATTCGTTTGTTCGCCAACATGTTCGCGGGTCACTTGCTGATCACCACGTTCACGGTCGGCGCGTACTACCTACTTTCACCATCACTGATTGGTGCGCTGGGCTCAGCGACATCATTCACCGTCACTGTGGTCCTCACTGGATTTGAAATGTTCATCCAGGGTCTACAGGCATTCATTTTCACGTTGCTAACAGCTGTCTACATTGGCGGCTCGCTGCACGCGGAGCACTAAACAAGTAAGAAAAACCTGATCTGCTGGACAAGCCAGTAGATCGCGACAGAAGGAAACACTCATGTCAGTACTTGCAGAAGTAACCGGCTCGCTTGGTTCAATCGGCTACGGCCTTGCCGCAATCGGCCCTGGCGTCGGCATCGGCATCATCTTCGGTAACGGTGTGCAGGCAATTGCCCGCCAGCCAGAGTCATACGGCGTAATCCGCCAGAACATGATTCTTGGTTTCGCGCTTACCGAAGCTCTTGCACTCATCGGCTTCGTTGTTCCATTCGTCTTCGGTAAGTAATTAGCTAAGTCGAAGGACACATCATCGTGACAAACATCATTGCTGCTGCCGAGAGCACAAACATCCTGCGGGTTCCGCTCGATGAACTGATCATCGGCACAGTTGCGTTCCTGCTTGTCTTCTTTGCACTTGCCAAGTTTGCTTTCCCAGCAATTGGCAAGACATTGGATGCACGCGCTGACGCAATTGAGGGCGGCCTCAAGCGTGCGGACGAGTCCCAAGCAGAAGCCCAGGCTTTGCTTGAGCAGTACCGTTCGCAGCTGGCTGATGCCCGCGTTGAAGCGGCAAGCATCCGTACCCAGGCACAAGCCGAAAAGACGGCCATGATTGAGCAGGCAAAGTCGGAAGCTGCAGCTGCTGCTGCAACTGTTACCGAACGCGCACAGGCTCAGATGGCTGCAGAGCGCGCACAAGCTGTGTCGTCACTTCGTCGTGACGTCAGCGAACTCGCCCTGACCTTGGCTGGCAAAGTTGTTGGAGAGTCACTCTCTGACGATGCACGTGCACGTGCGGCTGTAGATCGCTTTATCTCAGAACTCGAAAACGAGGCGGCCAAGTAATGATCGGCGCATCCCGCGGAAGTTTAGCTTCGGTACAAGAGTCTTTGCGCTCGCGTGCTGGTCAGGGCGATCTGTCCGCTCTGACCGCTGATCTGCTTGCGGTTGCCGGTCTTCTTGGTGAACAGAAGTCATTGCGACAGACACTTGCTGATAGTGGTCAGCCGGTTGCGGCACGTCAGGCACTTGTTGCTGATGTGCTCGGCGGCAAGATCTCCGCTGGTGCAGTTGCAGTTGTTGGCGATGTCGTTAGTCAGCGTTGGTCTTCGGATCGCGATTTGATTGATGCACTCGAACTACTTGCTGCTCAAGCCACGTTCACTGCTGCTGATGCGCAGGGAACACTCGATCGCGTCGAGAACGAACTGTTCCACTTTGGTCGCGCTGTTGATGCTTCTGCTGAACTGCAGATGGCATTAACTGACCCGTCGCTGTCGTCGGGTGCGAAATCCAAAGTGGTCACAGATCTTCTCAGCGCCAAGGTTGATTCAGGCACGCTCGCTGTCATCGCGTACTTCGCCGGACACTTGCGCGGTCGCCAAGTTAACTCAGTGATTGATTCACTCAGTGAATTGGCTGCCGCACAGCGCAACCAAGTTGTTGCTGAAGTTCACAGCGTTGTTGCACTTGATGACAACCAAAAGGCTCGCCTGACCGCAGCCCTCACAAAAATCACAGGCCGCCAAGTGAAACTGAATGTCGCAATTGACCCTTCAGTTATTGGTGGCATCTCGGTAAAAATCGGTGAAGACATCATCGACGGCACCGTAGCTACACGTTTAGAAGACGCCCGCAGGTCACTGCTGGCATAACCCACGAAGAAAGCAGGACATCATGACGGAACTATCGATCCGCCCCGAAGAAATCCGGGATGCGATTGCTCGTAACGTCGAGTCGTTTGCCCCAGGCACTTCTCGCGAAGAGGTCGGTCACGTAACAGAGACCGGTGACGGTATCGCACGTGTTGAGGGCCTTCACTCAGCAATGACAAACGAACTCCTCGAGTTCGAAGGCGGCCTTAAGGGTCTGGCTTTGAACCTTGACGTTCGCGAAATTGGTGCTGTTCTTCTTGGTGATGGTTCAGGCATCGCTGAAGGCCAGGTTGTTAAGCGCACAGGTGAAGTTCTTTCAGTACCTGTTGGCGATGGCTTCCTTGGTCGTGTGGTTGATCCACTGGGCAACCCAATTGATGGCCTTGGTCCGATTACTGCTGAAGCACGTCGACCACTTGAACTTCAGGCCCCAACTGTTGTTCAGCGCCAGCCAGTTAAAGAACCAATGCAGACCGGCATCAAGGCTATTGACGCGATGACCGCTATCGGTCGCGGACAGCGCCAGCTCATTATTGGTGACCGTCAGACCGGTAAGACTGCTGTTGCAATCGACACCATTTTGAACCAGCGTGAAAACTGGAAGTCAGGCGACAAGAAGAAGCAGGTTAAGTGCATCTACGTTGCTATCGGCCAGAAGGGTTCAACAATCGCTGCTGTTAAGGGCGCACTTGAAGAATTCGGCGCAATGGAATACACCACAATTGTTGCTGCACCAGCTTCTGACCCTGCAGGTTTCAAGTACCTCGCTCCTTACACCGGTTCGGCAATTGGCCAGCACTGGATGTACAAGGGCGAGCATGTCCTTATCATCTTTGACGACCTGTCAAAGCAAGCTGAGGCTTACCGCGCTGTATCTCTACTTCTTCGTCGTCCGCCAGGCCGCGAGGCCTACCCAGGTGACGTTTTCTACTTGCACTCACGTCTTCTAGAACGTTGTGCAAAGCTATCTGACGAACTTGGTGCAGGTTCAATGACTGGTCTACCAATCATTGAAACCAAGGCAAACGACGTCTCGGCATACATTCCGACCAACGTTATTTCCATCACCGACGGTCAGTGCTTCCTTGAATCAGACCTCTTCAACTCTGGTGTTCGCCCAGCTATCAACGTAGGTATTTCGGTATCACGCGTTGGTGGTTCAGCACAGCCAAAGGCCATGAAGAAGGTTGCTGGACGTCTACGTCTAGACCTTGCTCAGTACCGTGAACTTGAAGCATTCGCTGCGTTCGGTTCCGACCTTGACGCTGCCTCAAAGGCACAGCTCGAGCGCGGTGCACGTCTTGTTGAATTGCTGAAGCAGCCGCAGTACCAGCCACAGGCAATGGAACGCGAAGTTATTTCAGTATGGGCAGGAACCACCGGCAAGCTCGATGATGTCCCGGTTGAAGACATTCGCCGCTTTGACCAAGAATTTTTGGATCACTTGGATCGCAACCATGCTGCAATTTTGGCTGGAGTTCGCGAAACAACTGACTTCTCAGATGATGCATTGACCCAGTTGTCGAACATCATTGACGAATTCAAGAAGTCATTCCAGACCACCGCTGGTCACTCGTTGGTTAACGACGAACCAGTAGAAGCTTTGGATTCCGACGACATTGACCCAACACAGATTGTGAAGGTCAAGGCGTAAATGGGTGCACAACTCAGGGTTTACCGCCGACGTATTAAGTCGGTGCAAGCAACCAAGAAGATCACGAAGGCAATGGAACTCATTGCGTCTTCGCGTATTGTCAAGGCGCAACAGCGCGTTGATGCTTCGTTGCCGTACACCAGTGAGTTGCTCCGCGCTATTACAGCAGTTGTGTCCAACAGCAATGCAAAGCATCCGCTATTGACCGCACCTGCAACACGCAAGCGCGCTGCAGTCATCTTGATCACGGCAGACCGTGGTCTTGCTGGTGCCTACTCAACCGCTGTACTCAAAGAAGGCGAAGCACTCAACAACCTTCTTAAAGAAGACGGTGTTGATGCAGAACATTTCCTTGTTGGCCGCAAGTCCGTTGGTTACTACAAGTTCCGCGAGCGGGCAATTGCCGCATCATGGACTGGATTCACTGACCAGCCAACATACGAAAATGCAAAAGACATTGCTGCAACTGTCATCGAAGCATTCAACAAGAGTGCTGAAGAAGGCGGCGTAGACGAAATTCATTTGGTCTACACACACTTCGTCAACATGGGTGTTCAGGAAGTTCGCGTTCGCCGAATCCTGCCAGTTGAAGTTATTGAAATGTCAGCCGCAGATGCCAAGGACGCAAAAGTCCTTCCACTTTACGAATTCGAGCCCGGCCCAGAGGCCGTACTCGACGCACTCATGCCTCGCTACGTCGAGAACATGGTGTACACCGCACTGTTGTTAGCCGCTGCAAGTGAGCACGCCGCACGTCGTCGCGCCATGAAGTCAGCATCTGACAACGCAGAAGACCTCATCAAAAACCTTGCCCGTATGGCCAACCAGGCCCGTCAGGCAGAAATCACCCAGGAGATCAGTGAGATCGTCGGCGGCGCCGATGCTCTCTCCTCCGCATCAGCAGGGAGCTAAGAAATGACTGCCACAGCGCATACCGAAACAGGCGTAGGCCGCATTGCCCGTGTCACCGGTCCAGTTGTCGACGTGGAATTCCCCGTCGAAGCCATGCCAGCGTTGTACAACGCTTTGCATGTTGACGTGGACTTCGGTGACGGAGACACTCGTCTGCTGACACTTGAAGTTGCTCAGCACATCGGCGACAACATGATCCGCGCTATCTCGATGCAGCCAACCGACGGACTTGTCCGTGGCGCAGCTGTACGCGACACCGGCGACTCGATCACTGTCCCAGTTGGCGATGTCACCAAGAGCCACGTGTGGAACACCTTGGGTAAGCCACTTGATGTTGAAGAGTCATCACTTCAGATCACCGAGCGTTGGGGAATCCACCGTCAGGCACCAACCTTCGACCAGTTGGAATCCAAGACTGAAGTTTTCTGGACAGGTATCAAGGTTATTGACCTTCTGACCCCATACGTTAAGGGCGGAAAGATCGGCCTTATGGGTGGTGCAGGTGTAGGTAAGACAGTTCTGATTCAGGAAATGATTACCCGCGTTGCTAAGAACTTCGGTGGTGTATCGGTGTTCGCTGGTGTGGGTGAGCGTACCCGCGAAGGTAACGACCTTTTCCTTGAAATGACTGAGTCAGGCGTTATCAATGACACCGCACTTGTCTTCGGCCAGATGGATGAGCCACCCGGCACGCGTCTTCGTGTAGCTCTTTCTGCATTGACCATGGCGGAGTACTTCCGCGATGTTCAGAAGCAGGACGTTCTGCTCTTCATCGACAACATTTTCCGTTTCACCCAGGCTGGTTCAGAAGTTTCAACACTTCTTGGCCGTATGCCTTCAGCTGTGGGTTACCAGCCGACACTTGCTGATGAAATGGGTGTGCTCCAGGAGCGCATCACATCAACACGTGGTCACTCGATTACGTCGCTTCAGGCAATTTACGTACCTGCAGATGACTTGACCGACCCGGCTCCTGCAGCAACATTCGCTCACCTTGATGCGAACACAGTTCTCAGCCGTCCGATTTCAGAAAAGGGTATCTACCCAGCTGTGGATCCATTGGATTCAAGCTCGCGCATTCTGGATGCCCGCTACGTGGGTGCAGAGCACTACGCAGTGGCTGCAGAAGTAAAGCGCATTCTGCAGAAGGCTAAGGAACTCCAGGACATCATTGCGATTCTTGGTATTGACGAATTGTCAGAAGAAGACAAGATCCTGGTAAACCGTGCTCGCCGTATTGAGCGCTTCCTGTCACAGAACATGTTCGTGGCTGAAGCATTCACCGGCCAGAAGGGTTCATTCGTTCCTGTCGAAGAGACAGTCGCATCATTCAAGAAGCTCACCGAAGGCGAATACGATCACCTTCCAGAGCAGGCGTTCTTCATGGCCGGTGGCATTGATGACGTTGTCGAGAATGCAAAGAAGCTTCAGGGCTAATCGTGGCTGAACTCAATGTTTCTGTAGTGGCAGTTGACCGCAATGTGTGGTCAGGTGCGGCTAAGTCAATCGTTGCCAAGACACCAGATGGCGAGATCGGTATTTTGCCGAATCACGAACCAGTGCTGTCGCTATTGGTCAACGGTCTTGTGCGCATTGAGCCAGTTGAAGGTGACAAGTTCACAGTCGCCGTGCACGGTGGCTTCTTCTCGGTTGATTCCAACAAAGTAAGTGTGTTGGCTGAAGTTGCCGAACTTGGAACAGCTATCGACGTTGACCGCGCTCGCGCATCACTTGAACGTGCAAAGTCATCAGGCGTCGATACGGCGGAAACTCTGGCGGCAATTCATCGTGCTGAAACCCGACTCCAGGCAGCAAATGCTGCAACAGCAGCAGGTATGCACTAAAAATTAACAATAGAAATCCCTCACCAAATCGTGGTGGGGGATTTCTTTTTGTTCAAAGTAAGAGATGCTTAAGGTATGTTCACACGTCGTCAGTTACTAAGTTCGTCACTTCTTGCCCCGCTGGTTGCGTTGATGCCGTCTGCGGCACAAGCCCGAGTATCCACCGCTGCGAAGAAAACAAAAGTGTGTGCGCTCACTGCCATTCCAGTTGGTACTGGAAAAGTGTTTACTGTCGGCGGCGCACCGTACTTAATTTCCCAGCCAAAAAAAGGAACGTTTAAGGCATTTCGTGCATCATGCACACACAAGGGTTGCTTCTTGCCATCACCTGCAGTTGGAAAAATAACCTGTGGCTGTCATGGTGCTCAGTTCGATGGACTGACTGGTAAAAATGTTGCCGGAACACAGAAGCACCCCGCAGAACTCCTGCCTAATCTCGCACCAGTTCCGGCCGTACAAGTCACTGTAGATAAGACGTCGGTCTATTTGACCGTCTAGTCTGGTGTGGTGAGCGCAAACATCGTTGTTGTCGGCAGTATCAATGCCGATCTTTTCGTGCGCATGCCAAGACTTCCAGGTCGTGGAGAAACCGTGTCCAGCGGTGAACCCGCTTGGTTTCCTGGTGGAAAAGGTGCAAACCAAGCGGTCGCTGCCGCGCGCATGGGTGGGGCCGTCACAATGGTTGGCGCCGTTGGAGCAGACGCACCGGGACAGATGTGCCTTGAGGCATTGCAGGTCAGCGGTGTGAATGTTTCCCATGTTGTCCAAGGATCCACACCCACCAGCATTGCTCTGGTGATGGTTGAAGAATCTGGCGAGAATCAAATTGTTGTAGCTGATGGCGCCAACAGTACTGTCGATATCAACGCTCCTACGTTCACTGAATTGCTCACTCAGGCCGACGCCGTGATTTGCCAGTTTGAAGTTGCCCAGGAAGTTGTTCTGGTAACAGCACAGGCTACGCGAGGATTGTTTTGCGTGAACGCCGCACCAGTGCGAGAAATATCTGCTGACCTTGCTGGACTCATTGATGTGCTGATTGTGAACGAGCACGAATTTGCTGCATACGGAAATCCAACCCAAGGGCTTGTAGTTGTGACGGCCGGTTCAGGTGTCGCCAAGGTATATCGCAATGGCGATGTGGTGGCCGAAGCGCAGCCGCCAGTAGTGCAAGCAGTCGACACTGTCGGGGCAGGCGACACATTCGTTGGGGCATTTGTAGTTTCGTTGGCTGAGGGCATGGATGTGCAAACCGCACTTGAACGCGCGTGCGCTGCTGGTTCCTTATCTACCTTGGCTCATGGCGCGCAATCGGGAATGCCAACAGTCCAGGCCGTTACTGCATTTATGCAAGACAACAAGTAGGAGAATCTCAATGATTGATCTCATTATCGACACTGATCCAGGCATTGATGATGCCGTGGCGATTGCGCTGGCGCTAGGTATTGCAGATGTCAACGTCATAGGCGTAACAACTGTGGGTGGTAATTCAGGTCTTGAGCACACAACACGAAACGCTTTGCGCCTGCTTGAATTTCTAGGACGCTCGGACATTCCAGTGGCAAGTGGCTACGACCAGCCATACGGTCGCGACAAGCAAGAAACCGGATACGAGCCAGTCCACGGCCATGACGGGTTTGCTGGCGTGGATCTGCCCGAACCTGCGGCAACAGTTGTATCAACTGACTCGAGTGCATTCCTTGCTGAAAAAATTCGCGGCGCACAAAACCCAGTGACACTCATTGCCATTGGTCCACTGACAAACATCGCTCATCTCGTAGATGCGTATCCAGACGTCATTCCGCTAATTCACCGCTTCGTCATCATGGGTGGTGCAGCCAGGACAGGCAATGTCACTCCAGTTGCTGAGTTCAACATCTGGCACGACCCCGAAGCTGCCAAGCGCGTGTTCGCAAGTGGACTCCAAACCGTCATGGTCGGGTTGGATGTGACACATTCTGTTCGCACCCGCGAGCCGCTGTGGGAATGGTTAAACAGCAAGGGCCGATTTGGCGAAGTGTTCAACGGACTTATTGGTCCATACACAGATTTCTACTCATCGTTCTACGGCGAACGCATGACGCATCAACACGACGCGATGGCCATGGCCGAAGCCATCTGGCCTGGACTCATGACAAGTGAAGCAGCCTTCATCGACGTTGAGACCATTGGTGAGCTCACCGATGGCATGACAGTCGTTGACCTGAACATGCGAAAAGGGCAACTACCCAATGGGTTTGTGACCTGGACAATTGATGGCGATGACTTCCACGACCGCCTCATGGGAGCCATGAACCAATTAGCAACCAACCTTGGTTATTAACAATTTCTGAACCTTCAGCGAACCGAATAATAGATTTCATTTCGTATGTTGAACCTGTCACCAACGAAAGGACAACACAATGGCTGACGTTGTAGAACCAGTAACACCAGAACCAGTAAGCCCGGAACCGGTATCACCAGAACCAGAGTCTGTTGAGCAAGTAACCACACTGGCTTCAAAAAAGAAGCTCGGTCTGCCCATCGCTGCCCTGGTTGCAGTTGCACTTATAGGTGCTGTTGGTGGGTATGTAGTGACACACTCATCAGTTGCTAAAAACCAAGCTGTGGGATTCGATGACCACTTCACAGGCGGACCAGGCGGGCAGGGTGGACCAGGCATGCCTGGTGGTTCGGGTAAGCAAGGTGGTTCGGGTAAACAAGGCGGACCAGGTATGGGTAACGGCGACGGCAAAGGAATGGGCATGAACGATGGCGACATGCGTGTTCGCTGTCAGTACTCAACGAAAATTGATGTGCGCCCAGATGCCTCGGGGAACTGCCCAACAGGTGCGAAGAAAGTTGATCGCGAAGCGAAAGGTTTCTTGTGTATCAGCGACACGGCACAAATGCCAGTGGCGCCTCAGGCAGATGGAACTTGCGCAACAGGTTCAACTAAGAAGCCGATGATGGACCACCGCGGTGGACCAGATGATCAGCCAAGCCAACAGCCGGTAACTAACTAGCGGTTGCTTCCTGGGACCCACAGGACATCGCCTTGAACCTTGTTCGCTACGCGGGCAAGGATGAAGAGCAAATCGGAAAGACGATTGAGGTACGTGGCAGCCAGCGCATTGACACCCCCGTGATACATGTCGATGGCTGCCCACGTGCTTCGCTCTGCGCGACGGGCAACAGTGCGGGCGACATGGAGTTGGGCAGCGCTCAGTGTTCCACCAGGCAAAATAAAAGAGCGAAGAGTTTCTAATTCGGCGTTGTATTTGTCGCACGCTGTTTCAAGGCGTTCGATGTAGTCAGCAGTGACACGCAATGGTTCATGCGCAGGGTTATCAATCACCGGTGTGCACAGGTCAGCGCCAACGTCAAAGAGTTCGTTTTGGATTGCCACAAGTAGGGCAGAAACATCTTCGCGGAGCTCACCAATGGCAATAGCCACACCAATTACACAGTTGGCTTCGTCCACATCTGCGTAGGCCTTGAGGCGAGGATCGTTCTTACCCGTGCGACTCATATCGCCCAGATTGGTAGTGCCGTCGTCGCCGGTACGCGTGTAAATGCGGGTTAAATTGACCATAAGCCAAAGCCTACGCGGGAACACGTTATTCTGCTCTATCGTGGACGTTTTTCGAATTCAAGGTAGTGGGCGACTCGTAGGAGACGTCCATCTCACTGGTGCGAAGAACAGCAGCTTGAAGCTGATGGCCGTGGCCTTGCTTGCAGATGGCAAGACCACAATTCGTGGTGTCCCAGCAATTCTGGATGTCACCATCATGGCTGAGTTACTCCGCCGCCTTGGTTGCACAGTTGAGTATTCGGCTGACACTGAGATTGTCACAATTGATGTGCCCAATGAAATTGAACATCGCGCGGACTATGACTTAGTTCGTCGGATGCGCGCATCGATTGCTGTCCTTGGTCCCTTGGTCGCCCGCGCTGGCGCTGCTGATGTGGCGTTGCCCGGCGGAGACGCAATTGGCTCGCGAGGATTGGACATGCACATTGCCGGACTTGAGCGCATGGGTGCCACCGTCAACAGCGAACACGGGTACTTAGTTGTGGAAGCGCCGGCCGGCGGTTTGGTAGGTACACATGTGTACTTAGATTTCCCAAGTGTGGGCGCAACCGAAACGTTGGTCATGGCCGCAGTGCTTGCCAACGGGACAACAGTGATTGATAACGTTGCGCGCGAACCAGAAATTGTTGACATTTGTGAGATGTTGGTGAGAATGGGTGCCCAGATTGAAGGCATTGGTTCGGCGATGTTGACTGTCACAGGGGTCGACAAGTTGCACCCAACAGATCACCACACTGTGCCTGACCGCATCGTTGGTGGAACCTGGGCTGTTGCAGCTGTGATGTCCAAAGGTGATATCACGATTCATAACGCGCGACCCGAACACATGGCGCTGGTACTGGAAAAGTTAACGGCAGCGGGTGCGCATGTTGAAACTACTGAGTCCACGGTTCGCGTCACCATGGATAAGCGTCCACATGCAGTTGATGTCATCACATTGCCGTACCCAGGTTTTCCAACAGATCTGCAGCCTCAGTTCATTGCCATGAACTCAATTTCTGAGGGTTCTGCGATGATCACCGAAAATCTTTTTGAGGCACGATTCCGTTTTGTCCAGGAATTGTCGCGACTTGGTGCTGATGTGCGAACTGACGGGCATCACGCACTTGTGCGTGGTCGAACCCAATTATCTGGCGCACCAGTGGAAGCCACCGACATTCGTGCAGGGGCAGGTTTGGTGTTGGCCGGACTCGTTGCCGAAGGCGAAACTGTCGTGCATTGTGTTGATCACATTGATCGTGGCTACGTGAAATTTGAAGAGACTTTAACTCGCCTTGGCGCCACGATTGTGCGCGAACAGATTCAAGAAATTAGCTAGCAACTCCGCGACGCAATACCGAACGCGCCTGTTCAACATCAGCCGGCCACACCAAAACGCGTGGACCTTCAGTTGTTGTTGCCAGGTTTGCGCGAATACCGGCATCAACCAGTGTCCGGCGTAGCACTTCACCTTCAATGTATGTCGGTGGGCTGGCAATAGGAACAAGAATTCCGTAATCCGAAGGGGTTCCGACCTTGGCCGGTCGGGCAATGACAGATTGGCCCGACTTAAATGCCCAACGCAGCATCAACACCATGGCCCCGATACCGAGAAACGCAACTACTGGCCCGAAGGCGTATGAGAAAGCATTCCAATGAGGCATGGATTTAGTCTGGCGCAGAACGCGCGGGTGTGCAGAACTAAAACAAGCGAAGGCTGGGATCGTCAATACCGCGAAGTACGTCGTAGTCAACAACAACGCATTCAATTCCGCGGTCTTCGGCTAATGTGCGGGCCTGAGGCTTGATTTCTTGAGCTGCGAAGATCCCGCGGATTGGACTCAACAGCGGATCACGATTCAGTAGTTCCAAATACCGTGTTAGCTGTTCAACGCCATCAATGTCACCGCGACGTTTAATTTCAACAGCCACATGAGCGCCAGCCTCGTCCCGCAAGACAATGTCGACAGGTCCGATGGGTGTTGGATATTCACGCCGAACCAAAGACCAGTTGGCGCCGAATGTATCTATGTGTAAGGCGAGTAGTTCTTGAAGGTGTGCTTCCACGCCATCTTTGACCAGGCCAGGATCTACACCAAGTTCGTGTGAACTGTCGTGGTGTACTTCGTCAATAGTGATAATCAGCTTTTCGCCAGCCTTGTTAATAACTGTCCACGTTCCAACGCCAGTGTCGTCAGTTTCGGTGGAAAGCGTGCACGGTGGACTCATCCAATTCAATGGCTTGTAGGCGCGGTCATCTGCGTGGATTGACACACTTCCATCAGATTTCACTAACAAAAGCCGAGTGGCTTGGGGTAGGTGGGCACTGAGCCGACCTGCATAATCCACTGAACACGTAGCAATGACAAGGCGCACAACGGTACGTTATCGGGTCTGACAAACTTAGGGCATGGCGGTACAGCGAATTGGCGTAGTCGGGCTCGGCATCATGGGCGCGGGCATCGCAGAAGTCTGGGCGCGCAGCGGCTACCCGGTTGTCGGAGTTGCAGAAAGCGCGGACGCTGTCGAGATGGGTCGGGCTAAGTTTGCAAGCTCGGTTGACCGTTCTGTTGCAAAGGGACGGATCGATCAGTCGACCGCTGACGAGATAAATGCGCGTATGACCTGGAGTCAGGATTTTGCTGACCTACATGATTGCGACTTAGTTATCGAAGCTGCACCTGAGCTGATGAACCTCAAGCACCAAATCTTCACAGAACTTGATCATCATGTGAAGGACTCCGGAATCCTGGCAACGAACACTTCATCGTTGTCCGTGACCGACATTGCTGCAGTGACGAATCGTCGTGACCGTGTCGTGGGCATGCATTTCTTTAATCCAGCCCCAGTACAAAAATTTGTTGAAGTCATCGCTACTGCGGAAAGTAACGTAGAAGTAGTTGACGAAGTGGCGCGACTAGCTGAGTCAGTAGGTAAGTATGTTGCGCGGTTGGCTGATGCGCCGGGATTTATTGTGAACCACCTGCTGTTGGCCTACATCAATCATGCGGTGACGTTGCTCGATGAAGGCGTTGCCCGACGTGAAGAAATTGATGCAGCAATGCGCACGCGTGCGAAATACCCCATGGGTCCACTTGAACTCGCTGACCTCATTGGCTTGGACACTTGTGTGGAAATCTTGAAAACAATTCACGCATCGATGGGTAGTGAACGATTTGCACCAGCTGCAGGCATGGTTGAGTTGTTGGCTCAAGGTCACAAGGGCCGAAAGAGTGGCCAAGGTTTTTATGGATATTCCCAGAAGCATGTACCCGCCGAGTCTTCAAACCCTGACCTTGAGGCGCACGTGTACGAGGTTCTGGAAGATGCCTATTTGGCCGACGCTCGAGCGATGCGCGATTCAGGCTATGCAAGTGAGCAAGACATCGACAATGGCATGAAGTTGGGCTGTGGTCTGCCCGAAGGCCCCTTTGAGGTGATGGCACGCAATGGCGCGTCGTAATCGTCGAACCCCGGAACCCGAGCCGATCGAACCTCGACTTGGTGGCATGCGCCGTGCGGAGTCACATTCTGATGGTGAGTGGATTGTGCAGCGCATTACCGGATCGGCCTCGACGAAGGTTTATCGTTGCCCAGGTTGTGACATGGAAATCCGCCCAGCAACACCGCACATTGTGGCGTGGCCTGATTATGGAACTGCTGAAGGATCGCTGGATGAACGACGACACTGGCACACAAACTGCTGGGAAAAACGAACTAAGCGTCCTGGAAAGCGACTATAGATGAGCGAGTTTCGAGATGTCGTCGCAAACAGCGTCTTGCCTGCGCGCAGGGAAACAATTGAATTGCACACACAGGACGGGTTGACTCTGATTGGCGAACTTGCTTTACCGCTGGAACACGAACCTGTAGCAACAATCATCACACTGCATCCAAATCCCGAAGGAGGCGGAATGATGGACAGTCACCTGTATCGCAAAGCGGCCTGGCGATTGCCAGCACTTGCCGATGTGGCAGTCCTGCGATTCAACACTCGTGGAACTACGAGTGCTGCTGGAACAAGTGAAGGTGCATACGACGAAGGGCGTTCGGAAAAGTTCGACCTGTTGGCTGCGGTGGACTATGCACGTGACCGTGGCTTACCGAACCTGTGGCTTGTCGGCTGGTCTTTTGGAACTGACGTCGTACTTCAACACGGCAACATTGATCCAATTCAAGGTGCGGTGCTGTTGAGCCCGCCGCTCAAATGGAGCACACCGGAAACTTTACAGACCTGGGCTGAGAGCGGTCGTCCGTTAACTGCGCTGGTTCCCGAGTTGGACGAGTACCTCACGCCAGCAGAAGCCGCTGTCCGATTCGCTGGAATTCCACAATGCGAAGTGCTGGGCATTGACGGCTGCAAACATTTGTGGGTGGGCGAGAAGTACGTACGCATTGCATGGAATGAAACACTGAAGCGAGTAAGACCTGAACTTGCTGAACTGTCATGGACCTGGGACGGTCCCATGGACAAATGGGACGACCTTTTAGTTCGGAAAAACTAGTATTCAGAAAAACTAGTATTCAAAAAACTAGGCAGGTTCCACAAGTTCGATAAGAATGCCGCCAGTGTCTTTCGGGTGGATGAAGTTAATACGCGAACCAGCGGTACCGCGGCGTGGCTCGGCATAAATGAGTCTCATGCCTGTGGCGGCAACCTTGGTCATAGCCTCTTCAATGCTTGACACCCGGAATGCAAGTTGCTGCATACCTTCACCATGTTTGGCGATAAATTTTGCGATGGTGGACTCGGGATCAATTGAGGCGAGAAGCTGGATGTGCTGACCGCCTGGCACCGCGAGCATGACTTCTTCAACACCTTGTTCCTCGTTGATTTCGCGATGATCAACGGTGAACCCAAAATTGTTCTGCCAGCGAATAATGGCTTGGTCCAAGTCCGAAACCGCAAAGCCGACATGGTCAATGCCCAACAGTGTTCCGCCAAGTGCCTCGTGGAGCGTGGACATTGATTCTCCTGATGTGTATCGCGCTATTGTGAATGTAGGCGAATGCGCGGTCTGAGCGCAATTCCTGTACGAAAGGCCCTTTCATGTCAGTCATCGTTGGCGGAGCACGTACACCCATCGGTCGCCTCTTGGGATCCCTTGGCACCGTAGGCGCAACTGAGCTTGGCGGTGTGGCTATTCGTGGCGCATTGGCAAAATCCGGTGTCTCTGCAAGTGACGTGGATTACGTCATCATGGGTCATGTGCTTCAGGCCGGACTAGGTCAGATGACCGCACGACAAGCGGCACTTGCTGGTGGCATTGGTATGGATGTGCCGGCTCTGACGGTGAACAAAGTATGTCTTTCTGGAATTAACGCCATTGCGTTGGCTGACCAACTTATTCGTGCCGGTGAAGCTGATGTCGTGGTGGCTGGCGGTATGGAAAGTATGACTAACGCGCCACACATTTTGAACGGTAGCCGTACAGGTGTGAAGTATGGCGAATGGAAACTTGTTGATTCCATGGCCAACGATGGTCTGTTCTGTTCGATTGATGGACTGCCGATGGGTGATGCGACTGAAAAGTATTCTGCGGCTGATGGTCTAACTCGCGCAGAGCAAGATGAATTTGCAGCACTGTCACACCAACGAGCCGCAGCTGCCCAAGCTGCTGGGTTGTTTGACGAAGAAATTGTTGGTGTAGATGTCGCAGTGCGTAAGGAAGTAAAAACTTTTCTTGCTGACGAAGGCATTCGCCCTGAAACTACTGTTGACACTCTTGGGGCACTGCGACCTGCATTCGATCCGAATGGAACCATTACGGCGGGAACATCGTCGCAAATTTCTGATGGCGCTGCCGCGGTGGTTGTAATGAGTGAAGCTAAGGCTTCCGAACTGGGGCTCACTGTGTTGGCCCATATCGGTTCGCACGGAATGGTTGCCGGTCCAGATGCGTCGTTGCTGCACCAGCCGGCCCGAGCAATAGCCGAGGCGTGCCGTAAGCAAGGAATTGCGCCGACTGACTTAGACCTGTTGGAAATCAACGAGGCATTTGCTGCTGTTGCTGTGGCAAGCATGCGCGACCTAGGTGTGTCAGTGGACCGGGTAAACGTTAACGGCGGCGCGATAGCACTTGGTCACCCCATCGGAATGTCAGGTGCGCGCATTGTGTTGCACTTGGCCCTCGAGTTGGCTCGTCGTGGTGGTGGAACTGGTGCGGCCGCACTTTGCGGCGGCAGTGGTCAGGGCGATGCGTTGATTATTACGGTGCCGGCACAGTCGTAGTCATTGCGAGGGCATACTCAATTGCGCCTCGACCCATGACTGCCTCATCGTGCGCGGCCGCCGCACCACCGTTTAAGCCAAATAGGTGCTTGGACCACAAGAGCCACACAACTGCTGCCACGTTAATTACAAGTGCACCTGCGCGAATGATGGTGACCTTGTGCATCAATTCGTAAATCTCAAACGGGATAAACGCACTCGTCGCTACAACGGTGAGATATTCCGCCCAACGACGTTGTTGCCACAGACCTACACCTTCTACGGACTGCAGAACTCCGTAGGCAAAGAGCGCCAAGGCAATCAGGCTCAGTGTGCGAGGTGAAGTCTCGACTACTGAATTCAACAAATGGATGGCATGAGAATTTTGCAGATCCCAACCAAATTGATCAGCAAATGGTTTGAGCAACGGAATATCTTTATTCAGGTGCTGTTCCAAGGTTTCTTGCGACCCACGAATTTGCCAGACTGCCCACGCCAGAATCAAAACAATCACGCCACGTGCAGCGCGTTCGACTGCCAAGAAACGAATAATGGCTCGATCGCGAATTTGTCGATCATGCAGAACATGAGGGGCCGCGTCGGCGGGCCCGTAGGCAAATGGTTCGCCTGGAATGAATGCACCGCAACGAAGGCACTTCCATGCTTCGCCAACAGGTGTGGCTGAGCGCAGGCCTTGAGCAAGTTCATCCTCGTTGGGGCGATAAATTTCATGCCCATGCCGAGCACATGCGCGCAAACTCCAGTCCATGCCATTGAGTCTAGGTGTTCGAGCATGAACAAGTGTGGGGCACAATAGGTACGTGTCTATGAATATTCCAGGTGCCGTTGATCTCGGTGCTTTAGCTAAAGCCGCTGCGCAGCCTGCGCCTGCTGCGGTGAGTGCGCCATCTGCTATTGCAGTCATCGATGTCACCGAAGATACGTTTGAGGATGCAGTTCTTCGTCAATCGTTGACTGTTCCAGTCATTGTTGACCTGTGGGCTACCTGGTGCGAGCCCTGCAAACAACTTTCGCCAATTTTGGAAAAACTCGCGGCCGAATACGGTGGCAAGTTCGTCTTGGCAAAGATCGACGTTGATGCAAACCAAAAACTTTCCGCTGCATTCCAAGTCCAATCGATTCCTGCCGTTTTTGTAGCGTTGGGTGGTCAGGTTGCCCCGCTCTTTCAGAGCGCTATTCCTGAACCGCAAGCTCGCCAAGTTGTTGAAGCGGTCCTCGAGCAAGCAGCACAAGCCGGTATCACCGGCCGTTATGGTGACGCCGACATCGCTGCCGCCCCTGTTGCAGTTAGTGATCCGCGATTCGATGCAGCTGAAGACGCATTGAATGAAGGCGATTGGGATCGTGCCATGGAAGCGTATAAAGAAGTGCTTGCAGCTGCGCCAGGAGATGTGATTGCAAAGATTGGTTTGCTGAATGTCGAACTTCTCAAGCGCACTGATGGCGTGGATTTGCAAGGTGCCATTGACAATGCAAGTGACTCGGTTGAATCGCAGCTGATTGCTGCTGATGCTGAATTTTTAATGAATGAATACGCGGCTGCATTTGATCGACTGATTACTGCCGTGGCCACGACATCAGGCAAAGAACGCGATGCTGTGCGAATTCGTGTGCTTCAACTTTTTGACATTGCTGGCCCAACAGACCCTGCAGTGGTCACGAGCCGTCAGGCTCTCACTAACGCTCTGTTTTAAGTACGAACCACGACGTGGCCAGGGGAGCCAGCGTGACGGAAATGTGGGCCGGCTGACCTTGAACGGAACCTTCGTACCCTGGGACTGAACCATTCTGCACATCGGAACCGCCGAATTCTGCTCGATCAGTGTTCAACACTTCAATCCATTCGCCAGTGCACGGGACGCCGAGTCGGTAATCGTGGCGGACGACAGGTGACATGTTTGTCACGGACACCAATGACTGTCCATTGTGATCCCAACGCAACCACGCAAACACATTGTCTTCACTGCCATCAACAATGAGCCACTGGAAACCGCCAGGTTCGTTGTCGCGTTCCCATAAAGCAGGGTGTGACTTGTAGATCGAATTCATGGCGCGCACAGTTGCTTGAATACCGCGATGTGATTCTTCCTGTTCGACTAAATGCCAATCAAGACTTTGTCCAGCGTTCCATTCGACCTGTTGGCCAAAGTCACCACCCATGAAAAGCAACTTCTTTCCTGGATGTGCCCACATGAAAGCAAGATAAGCGCGCAGGTTAGCCAGCTTTTGCCAATGATCGCCGGGCATACGTGCGTATAGCGAACCCTTGCCATGCACCACTTCATCGTGGCTCAATGGAAGTACATAATTTTCACTCCATGCATAGACAAGCGAGAACGTCATCGTGCCGTGGTGATAGCGACGATGAATTGGTTCTTCCTTCATGTACTCAAGCGAGTCATGCATCCAGCCCATGTTCCACTTCATGCCAAATCCAAGCCCACCAACGTTCGTTGGTGCCGTCACGCCACCCCACGCCGTAGATTCTTCGGCAATCATCATGGCGCCAGGCACTTGCGCGTAAACCATGGCATTCACTTCTTGTAAAAAGCTGACCGCTTCAAGATATTCACGCCCGCCAAACTCGTTAGGCGTCCACTGGCCTTCTTCGCGCGAGTAATCCAAATACAGCATCGAAGAAACGGCATCAACACGAAGTGCATCGATGTGATATTCCTTCAACCAGTACAACGCGTTTGCCGTCAGGAAATTACGAACTTCTTTACGCCCAAAGTTAAATACGTACGTACCCCAGTCGGGATGCTCGCCACGGTGCGGATCTTCATGTTCATAAAGTGCAGTTCCATCAAAGCGCGCCAAAGCCCACGCATCTTTAGGGAAGTGGGCAGGTACCCAGTCGACAATGACACCTATGTCGGCTTGATGAAGTGCGTCGACTAAGAATCGGAAATCGTCTGGCTCACCAAATCGTGATGAAGGGGCGTAATACGAAGTGACTTGGTAACCCCATGAAGGTGCATACGGATGTTCGGCCACGGGCATGAACTCGACATGGGTGTAGCCCAAGTCCACAACGTAGTTCACCAGTTCAGTGGCAAGTTGGCGATAACCCAAACCAGGTTTCCATGAACCAATGTGCACTTCGTAAACCGAAGTCGGCTGCACATGTGGGTTGGTTTGCGCTCGATGAGTCAGCCACGTTGAGTCATTCCAGTGGTATGACGATTCATAAATGCGTGAAGCGTTCGCGGGCGGTAACTCAGTTGCAAAAGCCATTGGATCAGCGTTTGTCTTCCAATGGCCGTCACGAGTTTGAATGTCATATTTGTAGTACTGGCCAGGGGTTGCGCCTGGCACAAACAATTCCCAAATTCCGCTACGGCCAAGTGAACCCATGGCATGGTGTTCGCTATTCCAGCCATTGAAGTCGCCCATGATTCTTACAGCCAGTGCATTAGGCGCCCACACTGCAAAGTTCACACCTGTTGTGCCATCAACCTCACGAACATGTGCTCCAAGAACTTGCCACAGTTGTTCATGGCGGCCCTCACTGATGAGGTACAAATCAACGTCAGTGAAAATTGATTCAGACACGCGATGCTCCAGCGTGAGTGATACTCAAAATCATTGCGCATTGTGTTTCGCTCGCTTGCGGATCCAGATATACCTCGGTGTGTTCCTGCCATGTGTAATTCTTTGATGTCAATTCGTTGCGCACTGTGAATGTGTCTTGCCATTCAAGTCCGATACCTGGCATATCGAGATGCACTGTTGTACGTCGTTGCTCGTGCGGATTGAGATTCACAATGACGATGACAGTGTTTTCTTCGTTGCGCTTGGAGTAGCACAGCACGTCATCAGCGTCGACTCGGTGGAACACAATGTCACGCAGTTGTTGGAGTGCTGGGTTGGCTCGGCGAATGTTATTTAAGGTTTTGAGGTAGGGAGCTAGCGACTGTCCAGATTTTTCGGCCGCATCCCAATCGCGCAATTTATATTCGTACTTTTCCGAGTTGAGGTATTCCTCAGCACCGGGCTTAGTGGGTTCACATTCGTACAATTCAAAGCCTGCATAGATTCCGTAAGTCGGTGACAGGGTAGCTGCCAGTGTTGCACGAATTGCGAAACCCATTGGCCCGCTCTGTTGCAGGAATTCTGGCAAGATGTCTGGCGTGTTGGCAAAGAAGTTTGGTCGCATGTAGGCGCTTGCAGGTCCACTCAATTCACGGACATACTCTTCGATCTCCCACTTGTTGTTGCGCCAAGTGAAGTAGGTGTAACTCTGTTGGAAACCAACTTCGGCAAGGGCGCGCATCATCGCTGGGCGGGTAAATGCTTCGGCAAGGAAAATAACGTCCGGATGCAAATCATTGATGTGACCAATAGTACGTTCCCAAAATGCGACGGGTTTCGTATGTGGGTTATCGACGCGGAAGATGGTGATACCCAAAGCAATCCAGTGTTCCAGCACGCGAATGACTTCAGTGAAAATTCCTTCAGAATCGTTGTCGAAATTTATCGGATAAATGTCTTGATATTTTTTAGGTGGATTCTCGGCGTAGGCAATCGTTCCATCTGCGCGGGTAGTAAACCATTCGGGATGTGTGCTGACCCAAGGATGGTCGGGGCTTGCCTGAAGTGCAAAGTCCAAGGCAATTTCCAGTCCGAGTTTCTGCGCGGACCTTACGAAGGCAACGAAATCTTTTTCAGTACCCAGGTCAGGATGAATTGCATCATGGCCACCATCGGCTGAACCAATGGCCCACGGTGAGCCCGGGTCATTGTCGCTCGGTGTCAACGTGTTATTTCGTCCCTTGCGAAATGCCATTCCAATGGGATGAATGGGCGGTAAGTAAAGAACATCAAAACCCATGTCGGCTACTGCAGGAAGGCGCATGGTTGCCGTGGCAAATGTTCCACTCGTCCACGAGCCGTCTTTGTTCAGTGAGGCACCTTCCGAACGCGGAAAGAATTCGTACCAGGCGCCGTAAAGCGCCCGCTGGCGTTCAACGTGAACTGGGTATGGTCCGTATGTCGAACTGAATTCCCGAATCGGGTTGTTGTGCAGTACGGAAAGAAAAAGCGCATCGTCGAGGTAGGTCAATTTTTCAGCGGGCGTGAGTTTCTTTGCCGCGAGTGCTTTGCGCACACCGGTCACGAGCTTCTTATCCGCCGCGCTCAAGCCCGTCAGTTGATCTAGGAGCAGTTCGCCCTCTGCGCATTCAAGATCGACATCTTGGCCCTCTGGGAATTTGATGTGGGCTCGGTGAAGCCATGTCGCTAGCGGGTCACTCCAGGCCTCGATCCGGAAAGACCACCTGCCTTGCGTTGGAAAGCGCACACTTGCTTCAAAAATGTCTGTGCCATATCCAACAGGCGAGAGGCGAATGCGTAAGAAATCCTTGCCCTGAGGATCAATGATGATTGCGTCCGCGCTCACTTCGTCATGACCTTCGCGGAACACAGTGGCGCCAATAGTCAGTCGCTCATTGACGACGGCCTTTGCTGGCCGTGTGCCGCCTGCAACCTGAGGAAAGACGTCCAGAACTGGAATGCGACCCATGGTGAGCTTTTTATGTTGCGGCACTGTCTAACCGTACTTGACTACGGTTGCTCAGAGGTATGTTTTAGCGCTCTGTAACCATCCAGAGTGCGCATGACCACGCAGCCAGTGTTGTCGAAGTGCCTGCCGCGATCGCGTCTGCGGACTCCCAATTGTTTTCATCTTGAGTGTTGAACATCAGGCGGTATTCACTGGCGTATTCACCACTCGGCAGTGTTACTTCAACTGGTGCGTCACTTGAGTTAAGGAACCAGAAGAAGCCGTTATCCATCAGGTTGGCTTTATCGCGGTCAGTAACCACACCAGCTAAGTAAATGCCAATACTGCGGGTCGCAAATGATTCCCAGTCTTCAGGTTCAAACAATGTGGCATCTGCTCGGAACCATGCAAGGTCAGGCACGTTGACGTATTCAACTGTTTTACCCAAAAGGTAGCCGCTGCGGCGAAATACCCGATGGCGGTGGCGCAAATTCATGACGTGCGCAGTGAAGTTACGCATCTCGTGTTGCCACTCGGACACATGCCAATTCAACCAACTGACTTCACTGTCCTGGCAGTATGCGTTGTTATTGCCATCTTGGCTGCGACCGAATTCGTCGCCGGAAAGAATCATGGGGACGCCGGCACTTAAAATTGTGGTCGCCATCAGATTGCGCATTTGCCGACGTCGATGGGCGAGTATTACTGGGTTGTTTGTGGATCCTTCAACACCACAGTTCCAACTGCGATTGGAATTATTTCCATCGCGATTCTCTTCGCCATTGGCTAGGTTGTGTTTGTCGTTGTAGCTCACTAAATCATGGAGAGAAAAACCATCGTGTGCTGTGACGAAGTTGACTGAGGCGTGCGAACCGCCACTTTGATCCCAGTACATATCGCCGCTGCCGGTGAGGCGCCAACCAAGTTCGGCGACACCACCACTTTGGCCGCGCCAAAAGTCACGCACGGTGTCGCGGAATTGGTCATTCCATTCCGACCATGGTTCTGGGAAAGAACCAACAAGGTAACCGCCAGGTGCAACATCCCACGGTTCAGCAATGAGTTTTACTCCACGTAAGACAGGATCCTGATTAACCGCAGTGATGAATGCGCCTTCGAGATCTACTTCATGTGAAGAGCGACGTGCCAATGAACTCGCTAGGTCAAACCGGAAACCGTCCACATGCATTTCTTGAACCCAATATCGCAACGAATCCATGATGAGCCGCAACGTTTGTGAGTGTGTGGCACGCACCGTGTTACCACAGCCAGTTGAGTCCCAGTAATGTCGACGCTCAAGTGTGTCCAGGTGGTAGTAGGCAGCGTTATCAAGTCCGCGCAACGAAAGCGTCGGACCAAGTTCGTTGCCTTCGGCAGTGTGGTTGTAGACAACATCAATGATGACTTCCAGACCTGCGCGGTGATACGTCTTGACCATCTCGCGAAATTCGTTGACTTGTTCGCCGCGGGTTCCGCGCGATGAATACTCATTGTGGGGTGCAAAAAACGCGATCGTGTTGTAGCCCCAGTAGTTCTTTGCGTTGCGGGACAGCAAATGAGTTTCGCTCACAAATTGTTGAACGGGTAGCAACTCCACTGTTGTAATTCCCATACTTTTTAGATGGGCAATGATGGCTGGGTGGCACATGCCGGCAAACGTTCCGCGCTGTTCGTCAGGAACTTCAGGATGCATTTGCGTCAGGCTCACCACGTGCGCTTCGTAAATGATGGTGTGCTTCCATGGCACATTCGGAGCTTTGTCGTCTTCCCAATCAAAATTGTTGTCGACAACCACGCTGTAAGGAACATGTCCTGCACTATCGAGCGCGTTGAACACCAGGTCATCGTTACCCACATGTCCATAAATTGATTCGTGCAACTTTAAATCGCCATCAACTGCACGGGCGTAAGGGTCGACAAGAAGTTTGGCGGGGTTAAAACGAATTCCCTGCTCAGGCAACCATTGACCATGTGCCCGGAAGCCATATCGTTGACCGGCACCGATGTCGGGTATAAACCCGTGATAGACGCCTTTAGTGAAACCGGTCAGGTCCTGACTCCACTGGTGGCCGTCATCGTCGAAAAGGCACACTTCAACTCGGTCAGATTCCGGAGCCCAGACTGAGAAATTAGTACCGCCGTCACGGACGGTCGCGCCTAGAGGCTCGGGCCTACCATTGTCCATGCCTGAAGAAACCTCTGATAGCGGGTGAAAACCTTGCTCCTATCTTGCCTAACGAATGTGGGTTAGTGGCGTAGGAGGGTGCCCGAAGGGTGGCTAGTGTTGGAATGTGGCTGAATTTGTAAAGAGCGAAATCCATAACGGTGTGGGGCTAATCACCCTCGATCGTCCAAAGATGAACGCGTTGAGTCGGGCAATGCAAGACGAGATTGCCCAAGCAAGTCGAGACGCCGTGAAACAAGGTGCTCGCGCAATTGTCATCTTTGGCGGTATTCACTTCGCCGCCGGTGCGGATGTAAAAGAGATGGCCGAGTGGACGCACAACGACGCCATTGAGCACACACCTGGATTACAAGATGCATTCACAGCTGTGGCAAAGCTTCCAGTTCCAACCATTGCTGCGTTGACCGGTTATGCACTTGGCGGGGGACTTGAGTTGGCATTGGCATGTGATTTACGAATTGCCGGAACATCTGCTGTTGTTGGACAGCCTGAAATTTTGCTTGGTGTAATCCCGGGTGCTGGTGGCACGCAGCGTCTATCGCGTCTGATTGGTGCTAGCCGCGCCAAGGACCTCATTTTCACTGGGCGCTTCGTCAAAGCAGACGAGGCACTGGCATTGGGTCTGGTCAATGAAGTCGTCGCCGATGATCAAGTGTTGGAACGCGCAGTTGAACTTGCCGGCATATTGGCAAAGGGTCCGCGACGGGCTTTGGCCGCTGCCAAAGAAGCCATTGATTTAGGCATTGATAAGCCGCTGGATCAAGGATTGCTCATTGAGCGAGCCAACTTTGCCTCCCTCTTTGGCACCCCAGATCAGGTGCATGGCATGACATCTTTTGTGGAACAGGGTCCGGGTAAGGCTAAGTTCGAATAGTCGCGCTAGGATTGGATCCAATCTTGGATAAAGGATAAAAGGCGGAGTTTCGTGAATATTTGCGTATGCGTCAAGCAGGTTCCAGACAGTTGGGCCGAAAAGAAGCTGTCATCAACAGACAGCACACTCGATCGGGCAAGTGCCGACCGAGTAGTCAACGAACTCGACGAATACGCAGTTGAAGAAGCGCTGCGCATAGTTGAAGCACACGGCGGTGAAGTGACAATTTTGTCCATGGGTCCAACCGAGGCTGCCGACAGTATCCGCAAAGCAATCTCCATGGGAGCCACCGCCGGCATTCATGTTGTAGACGATGCACTGCATGGTTCAGATGCCCTGGCCACCTCGCTTGTACTTGCCAAGGCACTTGAAGGCCGTGGCTTTGACTTAATCATCTTCGGAAGTGAATCAACAGATGCTCGCATGAGCGTTGTCCCGGCAATGGTGGCTGCGCGACTGAACCTGCCACAGCTAACATTCGCAAACAAAGTTGATGTCGACGGTTCGGCAATCAAGATTCAGCGCGTCACCGACTACGGATACGACGAAGTTTCTGCGACGTTGCCTGCGGTCGTCTCAGTTGTTGAAAAGACAAACGAACCGCGTTACCCGTCCTTCAAAAACATCATGGCTGCAAAGAAAGCTCCGATGGAAGCTTTGACACTTAGCGATCTTGGCGTTGACGCCTCGACAGTTGGTTTAGGAAATGCCTGGAGCCAAGTCGCATCATTTGCAGACCGTCCAGCAAAGCCAGCGGGAACCATCGTGACCGATGATGGCACTGGCGCTGCGCACATTGAAGAGTTCCTCGTCGCACAGAAGTTCATTTAGGGGTAGTCATGAGTGAAGTATTAGTACTTATTGAACATTCAGGTAGCGACGTCAAGAAAGTTTCCCTTGAACTGTTAGCCATTGCTGCAGGTCTTGGTGAACCGAGCGCTGTCGTTGTAGGACCAGGCGCGGGTGACTGCGTGGCAATTCTGGGCGAACATGGTGCGCAGACCGTTTACGTTGCTGATGCGGCTGACATGGTTGATTACGTTGTTGCTCCAACCGCAGAACTATTGGCACAGCTCGTTTCTGAGAAGTCACCAACGGCTGTATTAATCCCGTCATCTGCTGAGGGTAAAGAAGTAGCTGGGCGCCTTGCGGTAGCAACAAACTCCGGCGTGATTACGGACGCCGTTGCGGTCGCGGCTGATGGCACTGCCACCCAAAATGTTTTTGGTGGGGCAACCATTGTGCAATCGAAGGTCTCATCAGGCACGCCAATCATCACCATTCGCACAAACTCCACTGCACCATTTGTGACAGGTGGAAGCGCTACTCGCGTTGACGTGACTGTTGCGCTAAGTGACGTAGCAAAATCTGCGAAGGTCACGAACCGGGTTTCTGTCGAAAAGAGCGGACGACCAGATCTGTCTGAAGCAGCAATTGTTGTCTCGGGTGGACGCGGAGTTGGCAGCGACGAAGGGTTCGCAACAATCATCGAACCACTTGCTGATGCACTAGGCGCTGCAGTGGGTGCCTCACGTGCTGCAACAGATGCGGGCTGGTACCCACACCAATTCCAGGTTGGCCAAACAGGTAAGACTGTGTCACCGCAGTTGTACATTGCCAATGGGATTTCGGGAGCGATTCAGCATCGTGCAGGCATGCAAACCTCAAAGGCCGTCATAGTGGTCAACAAAGATGCAGATGCACCAATCTTTGACCTTGCTGATTTCGGTGTTGTAGGCGATTTGAACACTGTGATCCCTGATTTAACCGCTCGTATCAAGAATCGCGGTTAATCCAAACGCGCCTAGACTTATAGGCATGGCGTATTTAGATCACGCTGCAACCACCCCGATGTATCCGGAGGCCGTTGCAGCAATGGCAGCGGTACTCGGCGAAGCCGGTAACCCATCGTCATTGCATGCCTCAGGACGTCGGGCGCGACGACAAGTAGAAGAGTCGCGTGAAAAAGTTGCCCACGCAATAGGGGCAAGCCCTGCTGAGGTCGTGTTTACTGCTGGCGGCACCGAGGCAGACAACATCGCTCTCAAAGGCATTGCCTGGAATGAACGCGAATCCGATCCACGCAAGAATCGACTTGTTGTCAGCAGGGTTGAACACCATGCGCTGCTTGATCCAGCTCAGTGGCTAGTTGACGCCGATGACTTTGCGGTGACGTGGATTGAGTCAGATGCGCAAGGTCGCATAACCCCGACAGCGTTGCGCGAAGCACTTGGTGAGGATCCCAGCGATGTCGCAGTTGTCAGCGTGATGCTTGCTAATAACGAAGTGGGCACTATTAATGACATTGCTGCTTTAACAGCGGTAACCCGAGAAAGTGGAATTCGTTTCCACACTGATGCAGTCCAAGCGCCAGCTTGGGTAGAAGTGAATTTTGCTGAACTTGGTGTCTGTGCGATGACAATCTCTGGCCACAAAGTCGGTGGACCTCATGGTGTTGGCGCGCTGGTTGTGAGCCGCGACTGCAAAATTACGCCGCTTGTTCATGGTGGCGGGCAAGAACGCGATGTGCGCTCAGGGACTTTGGATACGCCTGCCATTGTCGGATTTGCTGCCGGCATTGAATTGGCCGTGCAGAACCGCTCCGAGAATGTCGCGCGTGTGCGCGAATTACGCGACTACCTTGTCGAACAAGTTCAATTAATCGCACCCGACGCAATTCTCAATGGTGCATTGGCAGACGATCGCCTCGTCAATAATGCGCACTTCTCTTTCCCCGGGTGCCTTGGTGATTCACTGTTGATGTTGCTTGATGCTCAAGGGGTGGAATGCTCTGTTGGTTCAGCATGCAGCGCAGGCGTTCCTCAACCATCACACGTCTTATTGGCAATGGGAGCTGATCCAGAGCTTGCGCGCTGCACATTGCGTTTCACTCTTGGTCATACGTCCACACGAGAAGATGTTGATGCGTTAGTGGCTGCCTTACCTAGTGCACTTGATCGTGCCCGTCGCGCGGGAGTTGGCCGATGAAAATTCTTGCTGCACTTTCCGGAGGCGTTGATTCAGCTGTAGCCGCCGCACGTGCTGTTGACGCAGGACACGATGTCACTGCCGTGCATCTTGCCTTGTCGCGCAACCCGCAATCTCATCGCACAGGTGCTCGTGGATGCTGCACGGTCGAAGACTCCAACGACGCATTCCGTGCTGCGGACATGTTAGGTGCACCGTTTTATGTGTGGGACCTTTCGGCGGAGTTCCAAGAAAAAGTGATTGAAGATTTCATCAACGAATATTCACATGGTCGTACACCGAACCCATGTTTGCGTTGCAACGAAAGCATCAAATTTGAGGCTGTGCTTGATCGAGCGATGGCCCTGGGCTTTGATGCAGTGGTCACTGGGCATTACGCGCAAATTGTCCATGGCCCCCTCGGCGCTGAATTACATCGCGCAGTAGACCCTGATAAAGATCAGTCTTATGTGCTTGGCGTACTGACTGCTGAACAAATTTCCCATTCGATGTTCCCGTTGGGAAATAGCACCAAGACTGAAGTGCGTGCGGAAGCCGAGCGTCGCGGAATTTTGGTTGCACAAAAACCAGACAGTCATGACATTTGCTTCATCCCTGATGGCGACACTGCAGGATGGCTTGCTCGACAAATCGAAACCGTACCTGGTGATGTCATTGACGCAGAAACCGGTAACAAGGTTGGTACCCATGCTGGTGCACAAGGTTTCACAGTTGGTCAACGACGTGGGCTGGCACTTGGGAACCCCACTGGTGATGGCCAACGTCGCTACATCGTTGACGTTGATGTGAAAAAGAATGTCGTCATGGTTGGCCCACCGACACTGTTGGACATTGATGTCATTGAAGCAATTAATCCGCGGTGGGGTGGCCCACTTCCTGTGGATGGTCAAGATGTTCACGTTCAGATTCGCGCACATGGCGAAGCGCTTCCAGCGCGGGTGAATCTCGGCGTTGATGATGAAGGAAATGACTTAATCACCATCACGCTCGTTGATCACCTACGCGGTGTTGCCGCTGGCCAGGCCGCTGTCCTGTACGACGGAACACGCGTCATTGGTTCGGCCACAATTTCGCGCTCGCGACGTTCTGTACGTCAATAGTGAGTGCGTGATGTCTGGCGTGCGTGTAACGGCAGTAGGTGCCTGGCCAGGTACAAACGTGCACGATGCAACGTCGTTGATGCGTGACATGTGCGTGGGCCTTCTGCACCTTCCTGAATTACCTGATCGGGGACCGGGTGCGGACATGATCGGTCGCACAATGGGTCTGCTCTCGTCGGTAGCAAACGATTTTGCGGTCGAGACAGTTCCAACAGGGTGGCGAATGACGGCTGCACGCGGGCGTGACATGCGTCGTGCAGATGCCTTTATTGGTGAAGATCTCGACAAAGCAGAAGAACTTTGTACTGGTTACGACGGTGACTTCAAAATTCAAATAATTGGTCCGTGGTCGCTCGCGGCAAGTGTTGAAAATCGCAGTGGCGAGAAACTCCTTCGTGATTCTGGTGCAGTTCGGGATTTGGCCGGCGCCTTGGGGCACACTATTGAGTCCTACGTCGCCGATGTACAGCGACGCTTGCCTCTGGCTACAGTGATTCTTGAAATCGACGAACCTTACGTCACCGATGTACTTCGCGGATCGGTTAAAACACAAAGTGGATGGTCCGCACATTCACCGGTCGAGCCAGTCATTGTCGAAGACACGTTGCAGCGAGTTCGCGAACATCATGATGGGCAATCGGTGATTCACTGTTGCGCAGATGAGGTCCCATTCGATCTCTTTCGCAAAGCGGGCTTCACGGCGCCGTCGTGGGATGTGGCTCTTGTCGGACCATCAGCAGCAGATCACATTGGCGAACAAATCGATGCCGGCGGTTTTGTCATCTTGGGATTAGAGCCTTCATCCGTGAAGGCAGGTGTTGACACAGTAGTGAAGCTCGGAAATCGTGTGGGCTATCAGGATGCCGAATGGAATTCACATATAGTTTTGTCCCCGCCATGCGACTTAATTGACATGTCATTGTCACAGGCTCGCGAGAGAATGGAAACCTTAAATAAGGTTGCTAAGGCGCTGGCCCAGGAGGATTCGTGAGCATTCCAGCAAAGATTCGTGTACGTCGCGACGAGCTGGTTTCTGCGATTGAAGATGCCCGCGACCTTTATTACCAAAAAGACAACCCAACGATTTCCGACATTGAATACGACACACTCTTTAAAGAACTGCAAGGCATAGAAGCCGATTACCCCGAACTCGTGACAGCTGATTCACCCACACAAAGCGTCGGTGGGGAAGTTGCCGAAAACTTCAGTGAGTTCACACACCCAAGTCGTATGTGGAGTTTGGACAACGTATTTGATTTTGACGAACTGGACACATGGTTTGCCCGGGTAGGTAATCACAATTTCCTGTGCGAACTCAAAATTGATGGTTTGGCGATAAACGCTGTCTACCGCAACGGTCAACTTGAAACCGTGGCCACGCGAGGAAGCGGTTCAGTCGGCGAAAATGTGATGAGCAACGTGGAGTACATGACATGTATCCCACAGAAGTTGAAGGCTCCCAAAGGAACAAAGATGCCCGAGCTTCTCGAGGTGCGTGGCGAAGTGTATTTCTCTCTGGCCGAATTCGATCAGATTAACTTGGAAGTCACAGCAACAGGGAGAACTGCGTTTGCCAATCCCCGTAACGCTGCAGCTGGAACATTGCGCCAACGTATCGATAAACGCATTGAAGCGGCGGCTGAGGCGAAGAGTGAAACATCGCGCACTAAGGCAACTGAAGAATTAGAACGTGCCAAATCAGCAATGAGTCGTTTGGGTTTGATTGTGCACGGAATTGGTGTGCATGACGGTTTAGAAATCACTGCGCAATCACATGCCTATGAGTTGCTTAAGGCTTGGGGCTTGCCCACGTCAGAGCGCGTGAAAGTTGTGAAGTCCGCACAAGAGGTGAAGGACTACATTGATTATTTTGGCGAGCATCGCAGTGACATTGAACACGACATTGATGGCGTAGTAATCAAGGTCGACAGTTTAGGCGAGCAGCGCGAATTAGGTTTTACTGCCCGAGCTCCACGTTGGGCGATTGCCTACAAGTATCCGCCAACAGTGGTGCGCACCCGATTGATAGATATTGGTGTTCAGGTTGGTCGTACGGGACGCGTGACGCCACGCGCTCAAGTTGAACCAGTACTGGTCGCTGGTTCGACGGTGTCATTTGCCACACTGCACAACGGCTTCGAGGTTGCCCGAAAAGGTGTGCTACTAGGCGACATGATTTTCTTGCGCAAGGCCGGCGATGTCATTCCTGAAATCCTTGGTCCAGTCGTTGAACTGCGCGATGGATCTGAGCGACCATTCGTGATGCCAACGAAGTGCCCCGAGTGCGGAAGTACGCTGGCGCCAGAAAAAGAAGATGACAAAGACGTACGTTGTCCGAACACGAGAAGTTGCCCAGCACAATTGCGTGGCCGACTAGAGCACCTAGGGTCCCGTGCGGTACTTGATATCGAAGGGCTCGGCGAAAAAGCAGCACGTGCGTTACTTGAAGACAACGTCATTGAAGACGAAGGTGACCTATTTTCCTTAACTGCGCAGGATTTACGCACGAGTGATTTCTTTGTGATCAAAGGCGAGGAACGCAAAATTGCCAAGAATGCAGAACTGCTCCTTGAGCAACTTCAGCTTGCTAAGTCAAAACCGTTATGGCGAATCATCTCCGCTTTATCGATTCGACACATCGGTCCACCCACAGCTCAAGCAATTGCACGCGCCTTGCCAGATATGACCTCGCTTCGAAACTCGAGTGCAGATGAATTGGCGCAGATCGAAGGCATCGGTCAAACAATTGGAAACTCAGTGGCCGAGTGGTTCGGCGAAAAATGGCACAGTGACATTGTCGATAAGTGGGCATCAGCAGGCGTACGCATGCACGACGACGTTGTGGAATCTGGTCCGCAAATTCTCGCTGGACTCACTGTTGTTGTCACGGGCACGCTTGAAGGTTTTTCGCGTGAAGGTGCAGCCGAAGCAATCACCAGTCGCGGAGGCAAGAGTGCGAGTTCGGTTTCCAAGAACACGGACTTTGTTGTGGTCGGACCTGGGGCTGGCTCGAAGGCCGCCAAGGCCGAAGAGTTAGGTCGACCAATCCTTGATGAAGCCGGGTTTGTGGTGTTGATTAACGACGGACCTGAGGCTGCACGGCAGTATTTGGGTTAGTCACACGCTCATTAGACTTAGGGCATGTCCGGAATTTCACGCGATGACGTCGCACACCTTGCGCATTTGGCCAGGATTAACATCCCCGAAGCGCAACTAGAGCACTACGCCACCCAGTTGGATGCCATTTTGGATGCAGTTGCACAAGTTTCGGCAGTAGACACTGCACATGTGCCAGCGATGAGCCACCCGGTGCCAATGACAAACGTGTTCCGTGAAGACATTCCGGTCGCAGCCCTTGAACCAGGTGCTGCGCTCCAGGGCGCTCCTGCTGTGGAAGATGAACGATTCCGCGTGCCACGTATTTTGGATGAGGAGTAAAAAATGACTGACCTCATTCGTATGACAGCTGCTGAGTTGTCGACCGCACTTCAGAGCAAGTCTGTATCTGCAGTGGAAGTTACCCAAGCACACCTTGATCGCATCAGCGCAGTTGATGGCGATGTTCACGCGTTCTTGCATGTGGACACTGAAGGCGCATTGTCTGCTGCTGCAGATGTGGATGCCAAACGTGCCGCTGGCGATGAGCAACATGAACTGGCCGGCGTGCCACTTGGCTTGAAGGATGTCCTGACATCCAAGGGTTTGCCGACCACGGCTGGCTCAAAGATTCTGGAAGGTTGGCGTCCGCCATATGACGCAACCGTCACCGCACGTTTGCGTGAAGCAGGAATTGTCATTCTTGGTAAAACAAACATGGACGAATTTGCAATGGGTTCATCAACCGAACATTCGGCCTACGGACCCACACATAACCCTTGGGATCTCACGCGTATCCCAGGTGGTTCAGGTGGAGGTTCGTCTGCTGCACTTGCTGCCTTCGAAGCTCCGCTCACAATCGGTTCAGATACTGGCGGTTCAATTCGTCAGCCTGCCGCAGTCACTGGAACTGTAGGCGTAAAGCCAACTTATGGCGCAGTGAGCCGCTACGGATTGATTGCTTTGGCATCGTCACTCGATCAAGCCGGTCCATGTGCGCGAACCGTTTTGGATACCGCACTACTTCACAGCGTGAT
>CANGDT010000006.1 GCA_947452755.1 Actinomycetota bacterium | reverse complement strand
TTGTCGGCATACGATCACCGATTGGCAAGCGCCATCGTCACATTGCGTGAACCAGTCGAAAAGAATGGTTTCGTTAATGGACACCCCATGTTGCACAACCGTTGGATGCCATCAATCGAACGTGGCAAAGGTATGACCATGGATCAACTCGTCACCATGGGTGGAGTTGACGCTGACCTTGGCCAAGCCTGGAAGGGCGATGCTGAATTAGTTCTGGGTGATTCGCAATGGGACGAACTTGCCTCAATCCTTCCCGTCCAAGAAATCATCGCTGGCTACTACCGCGAAGTAGGCGTGACATTCGCAGGTGGGACGTTGATCGCCGATCGCAGCCAGCCAATCTAGTTTCAATACTAAAAAGTAAAGGCGGCCCAATCGGGTCGCCTTTACTTATTTTGAGACTTAGAAATCCCAGATGTATTCGTTTAGTTCCCAGTCCGTGATGTCACGGGTAGCTGGGTCAGACACTTCGGCTTCATAACGCTCAATTTCATCGCGCTTCAAAGTCAAGTGAGTCTGGACAACAGTTGCACCAAGTTTTTCTGCGAACAACGGATCAGCATCCAACGCATCCAGCGCTTCAGCAAATGTCACAGGCAACAATGCGTCTGCCTCATTTTCGTAAGCCCAACCTTCGGCATGAGCCGGTGGCGTCAAATTGCGCTTGATGCCATCAAGGCCAGCGGCCAGAACAGATGCAACAACCAAGTATGGATTTGCAGCACCATCACCGATGCGAACTTCTAGGCGAGTACCGCCACCACGCTCTGGTGGAACACGCAACATTGTTGCGCGGTTGTCATATCCCCAGTTTGCCCGGCTTGGTGCCAGCGTGTCTGGACCAAGGCGCTTGAATGCGTTGACTGTTGGGTTAGCAAATGCGGTCAATGCGTTGGCGTGCTGGAGGATGCCAGCAATCATGTGCTTAGCGGTATCAGACAACTCAGCACCGTCATGCATTTTGTTCTCGCCATTCATGTCCGTCACCGAGAAGTGCAAGTGGAAACCACTACCTTCTAAGTCAGCCCAAGGCTTGCCCAGAAATGTCGCGTTCAATCCACGACGAGCTGCAATGTCCTTCAGCGCAGTTTTGAATAACAATGTGCGGTCCGTTGTTTCCATTGCTTCGCCATGCCACATGTTGATTTCAAATTGGCCCGGAGCGAACTCGTGGTTACCGGCAAAGATGCCAATATTCATTTGGTCAAGCATGCGCAACATATGCAAGAACAATCCGTCGCGATCCACCATGGCACCGGTTGTGTAGACGCGACCCTTGCGATGAAGGATTGGCTTCCACTGTTCTTCGATTTGTTCAGCAATGTAGAACTCGAGTTCAGTACCAATGACCGGGATCAAACCCAATTCGGCGTATTCATTCAGTACGCGCTGTAAAGCGGTACGCGGAGCAACTGGGTTGTCGCTGCCATCAGGTTCGAATGCGTTGGCAACACCATAGGCAACACCTGGTTCCCATGGAAGTTCATGAATACTCGCTGGCACAATCTGGCTCACGAAGTCCGACAAGCCATCGGAAATACTTCCATGACCATCGAGCACTCCGCCTTGGGTTGTGGTGACCCAGACGCCCTGACAGAACGCAGGGCCATGCGCGGCTGAATTTTCCAGCTGGCTAACTAACAAATCCTTCGATCGGGTAATGCCGAGAACGTCTGCATAAATCAAACGCAACACATCAATGTTCTTGCTCTGCAGGTCTTTGCGCAGTGCAGTCAGGTCGAGCGCCATTGGTCCTCCGAGATAATCGTTAGGGTCGGAACGATTTTCTGATACTAGACGCAAACCGACCCCAACTAGGGCAAAATAGGGAAAAATTTGGTTACGTTATTGCAAGGACGGGTTTATGCGGGTTCTGATAATCGAGCACGACCATGTCAGTCCGCCTGGACCGGTGGCAGAACGATTTGCCCACCACGGTTTTGAGGTTGTGCGCACACTGGTTGTACCGGCCGACAAATTCGATACCCCAAATATTGATTTTGAATTCCCCGATCCGACCGACTTCGATGTGGTCGTCCCTATGGGTGCACCCTGGGGTGCTTGGGATGATGCCTCCATTGGCAACTGGCTCAGCGGCGAACTGGAATTTATTCAGCAAGCCCTCGATAACGATGTTGCGGTATTCGGTATTTGTTTTGGTGGCCAGCTGTTGGCCCGCGTGCTGGGCGGTTCGGTAACTCGGGCGCCTAAGCCTGAAATTGGTTGGACAGCCATTCACTCAGACCGACCAGACATTGTCAGCGACGGACCATGGTTTGAATTTCACTACGATCGCTGGACACTTCCGCCCGTAGCAACCGAAATTGCCCGCAATTCTTCAGCAAGCCAAGCATTCACATACGAACGTAGCCTCGGTGTGCAATTCCACCCAGAGCTCACCGAAGACATGCTGCTCGGTTGGTACGGCAACGGGGGTCGCGCCCTGGTGGCAGAAGACGGCCAAGATCCCGATGCGCTGGTCGCTCACACCCGTGCCGAACAGGACAAGGCACTCACCCGCGTGAACGAGCTTGTCGATGCGTTTCTACGCGATGTCGCAAAATTGATTTAGTGAAATAAAAAAGTGGCACAGCACATTGCGCTGGGCCACTTTTTTATGCGCTCAATTACTTCAGAGTAACTTCCACTGGGAAACGCTTAATGCCGTTGATGATGTTGCTACGCAAGCGATCAACTTCGCCAGTGCGTTTGATGTCTGAAATGCGTGGCAAGAGCTCTTGGAACATGATCTTGATTTCCAAACGTGCAAGCGCGTTGCCCAAGCACAAATGCGGTCCACCGCGACCAAAGGTCATATGTTCGTTCGGGCTACGGGTGACGTCCATCTTGTAAGGATCCTTGAAAATTTCAGGATCACGATTTCCCGCAGCAAACCACGTGACGACCTTGTCGCCTTCCTTGATTTTCTGTCCGCGAATTTCAGTGTCCTTCATCGCAGTACGACGGAAGTGATACACCGGGCTAGCCATGCGCAGCATTTCTTCGACAGCCCAATCAATCAATTCAGGCTTTTCTTGCAACAACGCCATCTGGTCAGGATTGTCGATCAAGTAATTCATGCTGTGGCTGATGGTGTGACGTGTTGTTTCGTTTCCGGCCACAACTAGAAGCAGGAAGTAGGCATGGAAATCACGTTCGGACAACGGGACGCCATCAATCGGTGTCTGGTTGATCATTGTTGACACGATGTCTTTGCCGCTTCCGCCCTTACGTTGACGGGCAAGCTCGTCGCCGTAGGCCCACAACTCAAGTGCTGCGGGTGAACGGAATGGAAGCAAGCGGTACTTCTCGGATTCTGGTGAATCCAACAACACGTCGGCATGTTCTGGATCAGTGTTGCCAACCATGCGGTTACCCCACTCGATCAATTGACCGATGTCAGAATCTGGAACGTCAAGCAACTTTGCCAACACGCGAATTGGGAAGTCGGCAGCAACTTCCTTAACGAAATCAAACTTGCCTAATGCAAAGGCCGTGTCCAACGTTGATGCAGTCAACCCGCGAAGGAATGTTTCATACCCAGCAACTGCGCGCGGCGTGAACGAGTCTTGCATCAGTTTGCGCAATGCGCGGTGACGCAAACCGTCAGTGTCGATCATGGACTTACGTGCTTCGAGTTCATCGGGCTCAAGCTCTTCCAACGTGACTGCGCCGCGTTCGCTCGAGTAGGTGTCGGTGTCACGAAGGACCGAAACGATATCGCTGTATCCGGTGAGTGACCAGAATCCCTTATTTGGAGTCGGTTCGTCACTCCAGTGCACGGGAGCATTGGTGCGCAGTTCATCGAAAACTCCCCAGGGGATTTCGCGCTCAAAAATACTCATGTCAGCCAAGCTGATGTTTGTCGTCGTTGACATTGCCCTACCTCACACGTGACGATCGAATAATCGTTCGGATACGAACAATAAGAAGTTACCTCATTTCCAATTTTCTTGGGGGCATTTTCGCCAAGCGGACTAGGATTATTTGAAATACCCGAAGATTGAGGTTCAAATGGCTGGTCAACACACGCTCGATGAAACTGAACGCCAAGTTCAGGAGCGTCTCGGTGACCTCAAAATCGACTTCGAAGCAATGGCAGTCACCTCAAACCTGTTCCGGGCCGCCAACGCAGTGCGCAACTACCTTGAACGAACAGTTCTAGCCGAAAATGATTTGTCCTGGACCGCTTTTGTAGTGCTATGGGTCGTCTGGATCTGGGAACCCGTCGAAACCCGCACAATCGCCGAAGAAGGCGGATTCTCAAAAGCCACACTCACCGGAGTCCTACAAACACTCGAAGGCCGCGGTCTAGTAACCCGCAAGCGCAGCACCGAAGACGGTCGACTCGTACTGGTTCGCCTCACCGCAAAGGGACGCAAAATGATGCACACCCTGTTCCCCGAATTCAATAAAGGCGAACGCCTCGCCATCGCCGACCTTGACCGGAAAGACCTTGGCCCGCTCGCAGAAATGCTGCGCGCTGTGACCAAAACAGTCGAAGCGGACCGCTAAACGTTAACTACCTGCTTGCTTCACAAGTTCCGCAACCGTTATTTACTTGCTTGCTTCACAAGTTCCGCAAGCAGGCCACTTTGGTTTACATCACTAGCTGCCGTGTCTTCAGGATGAAACTGAACCCCATATGCCCAACCATTGGCCGCAATCGACATCGCTTCAACCGTGCCATCTTCCGCACGACCCTCGATCGTCAGACCTGACCCCAATTGATCAATTGCCTGGTGGTGATAACACGACGCGGTAATGACTTCATCACTGAAACCGAAAGCCTCGTGATTCGTGACTTTCACCTGATGCACATGGTTGCGATGGTTGACGGGCATATCTTGAATCAATGTTCCTCCACGCACAACATTGACCACGTGCATACCTCGGCACACCGCTAACGTCGGGATGCCTTGTCCGAGAACGTATTCCGTCAACTCGAAATCAGCCTGGTCCTGGAGGTCATCGACGTCATAAACCGATTCGTCAGGTTCCTGACCGTAACGAGCTGGATTGATGTCCCCACCTCCGGCCAATAAAACTCCATCAAAACCCAGAAGCCGTTCCGCCCAGTTGCTATCCAAAGCGGGTAGCAACGTCACCGGATCGGCTCCGGCATTCCACAGACCTTCAAGCAGCGCACGGGAACTGACCACGCCTGCGTAGCGCAAGGCTGAGGCCGAGTTGGTAAAACGACCCAAAAGGGCGATTCGAGGGCGCTGAGTCACGGATACCTGCCTAAAGAAATATCGGAAATCTGGTTCCCAAATTACCGTATGTAACGTATCGTATTTCGTTAGTATCCGAACGATATTCAGGGGAACACATGACCAAGGCAATTGTTGCTGGCGTTGAGGTCGACACCCGCCATTTCATTGGTGGAGAACGTGTCGAATCCGCCGAAACCTTCCCAGATCACTCCCCAATCGACGGAGCATTCCTTGCCGACATTCATCGTGGTGGCAAACGTGAAGTCGACATGGCCATGGCTGCGGCAAAAGCTGCGTTCCCAATCTGGTCCAAAATGACACCACAAGAACGCGGCGTAATTTTGCATCGCGTTGCTGACCTTGTAGAAGAGCGCATCGAAGAACTTTCCATTGTGGAAACAACTGACAACGGTTCACTATTGCGATCACACCGTCGTGGTGTGATGCCGCGTGTTGCAATGAACTTCCGTTTCTTTGCCGACTATGCGATGAATCAACTGTCCTATCCAGATTTTGATACGCGCGGACATCGCAATCACGTCACGTGGGATCCAACCGGTGTGGTCGGTGTCATCACCCCGTGGAATGCGCCATTGATGTTGGCAACTTGGCGAATCGGCCCTGCCCTTGCAGCTGGTGACACAGTCGTTGCAAAACCACCCGAGTGGACGCCGCTGACTGCATCACTCTTGGCCGACATCACAGTCGAAGCTGGAATGCCACCCGGTGTGTTCAACGTTGTGCAAGGTTACGGCGAAGAAGCAGGTGCTGCACTCACGTCACATCCTGACCTGTCGCGTATTTCATTTACTGGCTCAGTTCCGACTGCAAAGTTGGTGGCTAGGGCTGCGGCTGACAACTTGGTTCCATGTTCATTTGAACTTGGTGGCAAAAGCCCGCTCATCATCACCGACGATGCCGACCTGGACATCGCCGTCACAGTTGCCGTCGAGCAATACGACAATGCCGGCCAAGTGTGCTTGTCGGGCACGCGCATACTTGTACAACGTGGAATCGCCGATGCTTTCAAGGCTGCATTCATCGAAAAGGCACAACAGATCAAGCAAGGTGATCCGCGCGACCTAGAAACTGACATTGGGCCACAGGTGCATCCTGATCATTTCGCTCGCGTCAAAGGATTCGTTGACCGCGCTGCTAGTGAAGGGCAAAACATTGTGATGGGCGGCGGCCCCAACGCTGACCTTGGTGGCAATTTCTTCAAGCCCACGCTGATCGATAACCCCACGCCTGGTAGCGAAATTGCGACCCAGGAAGTATTCGGACCCGTTTTGGTTATGCAGCAATTCGATACTGACGAGCAAGCAATCCAGATGGCAAACGACACCGAATTCGGCTTGGCTGCAGTGTTGATTTGCGGCGACAAGGCTCGCGCCGAAGCAATCACCGAACATCTCGTTGCCGGCACAGTCTGGGTGAACTGCTTCTTCGTCCGCGATCTCGGTGCACCATTTGGTGGCTCGAAGAAATCCGGAATTGGTCGCGAAGGTGGCATCTGGTCATTTGATTTTTACGCCGACGTAAAGAACACCGTCTTTGCGCCGAATGGATGGAAGGAATAATCATGGGAGAAATTGTTGGAGCAGGAATCCTTGCTCACGTACCGACAATCATGTTGCCGGAAGATATTCGTCGTGAATTAAACAACGGCAAAGATTTCACACTCGGTCCTGCGCTCACACAGTTGCGCAAAGACGTTTTTGAAACCGCTGACTACGACACAGTCATCGTCTTCGATTCACATTGGGCAACCACTGTTGAATACGTCGTCACCTCACACGATCACCGCACTGGTTTCTACACCAGTGAAGAACTACCTCGCGGCATGTCGTCGGTGCCGTACGACTGGAAAGGTGATCCCGAACTAGCTAAGCAAATTGCTGACCTTGGGGAAAAGCACGGCACCTGGATCACGCCAATCGACAATCCACACTTGCCAACGTTCTACGCAACATTGAATTTATGGTCATTCCTTGGCAAGGGCCTAGACAAGAACTGGATCAGCATTGGCATGTGCCAAACAGGTGATGACGAAGACAACTTACGTTTAGGTCGTGCTGTTGGCGAAGCAGTTGCAAACTCGGACCGCAAAGTTCTGTTGATTGCCTCAGGTGCGCTGTCACACACGTTCTGGCCACTTCGCGAATTGCGCAAACACGAATCCGCAGACCTCACGAGCATCTTTACTCCTGAAGCTCGCGCAGCAGACGAAGAGCGCATCGAGTGGTACAAGAACGGTGATCACGCCAAAGTCTTGGACACCATGCCGGCTTTCCATAAGTTCAAGCCAGAAGCTCGATACGGTCACGCCATGATGATGCACGGCGCAACTGGCGAAGGTGACAACACTGCAAAGGGTCGTCAATACGGCGACTACGAAAACTCAATCGGCACGGGCCAAGTTCACCTATGGTTCGATGCCCCAGAAGGCGGCTTCCCAGCCGTCAAACACCCGGAGGTATCGCGTGGCTGAGTATCGCCGCATTCTGTTGGATGGTTATGCCGTCCAGACAATTCGTCACGGTGACACCTTGGTGGCTCCTGATGGTCGTGAAGTTGCAATCGCAGATGCGATTCACTTGCCTCCTTCAGAGCCAACCAAAATCATTGCTGTGCATTTGAACTACGACAGCCGCACCAAGGAGTTCATGACAAAACTTCCTGCTGCGCCAACGTACTTTCACAAGCCAATCACAGCACTGAACAGCCACAACGGAAACATCGTGCGCCCACAGGGATGCAAGTGGCTGAACTACGAAGGTGAGATTGTCATCGTTATCGGTCGCATCTGTCGCAACATCAGCCCAGATGAAGCTGGCGACTACATCGCGGGCTACACAATCGGAAATGATTACGGTCTACACGATTTCCGCGATACCGATGCAGGATCAATGTTGCGCGTCAAAGGCAGCGACACACTCGCACCTGTCGGCCCGGGCCTGATCACAGACTGGGATTTCCGTGGCAAACAAATTCGCACACTCGTTAATGGTGAAGTGAAACAAGACGACAACACCAGCAACATGGAGTGGGACATGAATTACTTGGTCGCCGATATTGCGCGCACCATCACATTGGTTCCTGGCGACATTTTGTTCAGTGGAACACCAGCAAACTCACGACCAGTTCAACCAGGCGACGTTGTTGAAGTTGAAGTCGAAGGACTCGGCAAGTTAACAAACACAATCGTCACTGGACCTACGGCAATCCGCACAGACGTTGGCGCACAGCCGACCGAAAGCGAAGAAGTTGTATCCACCGCAATGGGTGGCGACTGGGAGTTCCGCGGAATTCGCACACCATCGAAAGACCTGTACCCATCAACTGTTGAGGAGAAGAACTAATGCTCAAAATCTACGTCGATATGGAAAAGTGCCAGCATTACGGTCAGTGTGTTTTTGAAGCGCCAGACATCTTCAAGCTCAACGATGACGACAAGTTGGAATACGTTGCCACTGCCGATGACAGCCGTCGCACTGATATCGAAAGTGCAATTGACGTGTGCCCAATGCAAGCTATCGTCCTGCAAGATTAATTTCCCCAGCAGTCATCCGTCGTTTAGGGAGTTCGCATGTCCAAGTCAGTAGTCATTGTCGGCGCATCCATGGGTGGGCTGCGTACCGCTGAAGCCCTGCGCAATGCTGGCTTTACCGACAACATCGCTGTTATCGGCGATGAATCACACGCTCCTTATAACCGTCCTCCGTTGTCAAAAGAAGTGTTGGCGAAAGAAGTGACACACGAAGCCGTGGCGTTTAAACAGCGTCAACAAACTGCGGATGTTGTGTGGAAGTTTGGTTCACCGGTTGTTGATGCCAATCTTGATGCCAAAACAGTAACCACTGATGATGGTGAAACGTTTAGCTACGACGGACTTGTGATTGCTTCAGGTTTACGACCGCGTCGACTGGATGTGCCAAACGGAAACGTCACAGGTCGGCACACCGTGCGCAGTTTGGATGATGCAATTGGCTTGCGTGCAGCTCTTGTTCCAGGTGCTCGAGTTGTCGTTGCCGGTGCTGGATTTATCGGATGCGAAGTAGCGGCGACTGCACGCGGGTTAGGTTGCGAAGTCACGGCCGTTGCCATTGATGAATATCCAATGGTTCGGCCACTGGGACCTACTTTTGCAGCCGATCTTCAGGCTCGGCACGAAACTCATGGCGTGCAGTTCCGCCTGCGTCGTGGCATTGCCGACCTTGAAGGTGACGGCGCACTCACAGGCGTTTTGCTTGATGACGGCGAACTGCTCCCAGCTGACGTATTAGTTGAGGCAATCAGCTCACATTGCAATACCGAATGGCTGAACAACACAAACCTTGATTTGAGTAATGGCGTGTTGGCAGACCGGGCTTTGCGCGCGGTCACCGTTGACGGTAACTCTGTTGATGGCGTTCATGTTGTTGGCGACTTGGCTCGATTCGCCAATCCACTTTTTGATGACGTTGCACGTCGAATTGAACATTGGAACATTCCTACTGAAACTGGCAAGCGAGTTGGGCCAGTTCTCAATGCTTACCTCAGTGGTGAAGGCTATGACGAACTGGTTGCACAGCCGTTCACGCCGATGCCGTCGTTCTGGTCAGATCAGTACGACCTCAAGATTCAAGGTTTCGGCATGCCGGCCCTTGCTGACGAAATTGCAATCATCGAGGGTTCAATTGGCGGCGAACTCGTAATGGGTTACTACCGCGGGGGCAAACTCGTTGGTGTTGTGGGAATTGGTTTAACGTCAACGTTGATGAAGTTGCGTAAAGAACTAATGGGTGACGCGTAACTTTTCAGTTACCGAACGAACGCTGGCACAATCTTTCCAACAGGTTGACCAGCGCCGAGCAAAATTTGTCCATCTAATAGTTCATGAATTGCTGGCGCATCAATTCGCAAAACTTTGTTCAAGATTTCTGCGGCCACCACGATGCGCGCACGATCCGCACCGTCATCAATTTTGAGCGCTAATGCTCGCCCATCGCTAAGGCCGATTCCGTAAACGCCTTCAGCACCATCTTTCGCCAACAAACCGGAAACGCCCTTCATTAATGAGGTGACATCGCGACGGGTGCCGCCTAAGTATTCAGGGTTTGAACGGATGGCATCCGCAATGGTTTTTTGTTCAGCATCTGCATGTGGGCCGGCGAATGTGCCAAACACGCGAGCAAGTCCAATCAACGAAGTCGACATCAGTGGTGCACCACAGCCGTCAGTTCCCACATGCTCAACTTGTTCACCGGTTGTTTCTTCGATGACATTTCTGATCGCAACCTGAAGCGGATGGCTTTCGTCGAGGTAGGTCGCGGTGTCCCACCCATTGAGAACGCACGTAAAAAGCATCGCTGAATGCTTTCCGCTGCAGTTCATAAAAATGCGCTGTTTATCGATGCCGGCGGCCAATGCGGTGTCTCGCTCAACATCATCAAGTGGGTAATCCATCGGACATTGCAGTCTGTCAACGTCCATGTTTGCGGCGTTCAGGATTGCGCGTACACCCTCCAAGTGAAACGATTCACCACTGTGCGATGCACAAGCAAGCGCCAGCAACTCATCTTTCAATGGCAGACCTGCTCGCACCATGGCCAGACCTTGCATCAATTTATTTGATGATCGCGGAAACATTTGAGATTCCACATCACCGATGGACCACAGTACGGAACCATCGACATCTGTTACCACTGCGCTGCCGTAGTGAATACCCTCAACAAAACCACTGCGAACAACATTGGCGACTGGAACTGACATGGGACTATCGTCCCACGGTGGAACCGTGGTGTCACATGCGCGTTGCCTAACGGATGATGAACAATAGGAACATGCGTGCAGTGATTCAGCGAGTTGATGGGGCCAGTGTTGAGGTCGAAGGGAAAGTTATCGGCAGCTTCGAAGGTCCAGGTTTGATGGTGCTTGTCGGCGTCAGTGTGGATGATGATGAGTCAAAGTGCGCACCGTTGGCTGACAAAATTTGGCGTCTTCGAATTTTTGAGGCAGAAGCACTTCGTGCACGGGGTCTCAAGGTGAATTCAGAGTCAGTCGAAGTGGCTGCCGTTGATGCGCGCTTACCAATTTTGTTGATTAGTCAGTTCACACTGTTTGCCGATACTTCCAAAGGCCGCCGACCTACGTGGCAGCAAGCTGCTCGAGGACCTCAAGCAGAGCCGTTAGTGAATGGTGTTGCTCGTGCACTTCGTGACCTTGGGGCTGTAGTTGAGACTGGAAAGTTTGGCGCTGACATGCGTATCACTCAGGTATGCGACGGCCCAATGACCGTCACTGTCGAGGTCTAAAGCACGATTGGTGTTTGTCCGGCCGCTACTCCGCCAACAGTGAGCACTGCGTCGACTGGGATTGAACGCTTGATGACTGCAAGTCCGAGCGGACCCGATTCATAATCCTGAGTGATGCTGGTCAACCGACCAATTTCTTTTTCATCCAACATGACGGGCATACCGATTACTGGCAATTCGTTAGTTGAACCGTCAATTTCTAGGCGCACAAGTCGACGTGGCGGTTTGCCCAAGTTGTAAACGCGAGCAATTGTTTCTTGTCCGCGGTAGCAACCTTTGTTTAAATGCACGGCAGCAGAAATTAGTCCCACTTCGTGTGGAATGGTTTTGTGATCAGTTTCGAAATTCAATCGTGGAACACCCGCACGGATGCGATGCGCTTCCCATGCCCACGTTCCGACCGAACTGGACTGCGCCAAGGTAGCAAGTAACTCTGTGCGCGGCACTACAAGTTCACTCACTACCCACGATTCGGGGCGCTTCGACACATACACATCAGAATCGAATGTCGAAAGATACGCATCAGGACTGTGCCACACACGTTCGCCCACCAAGTGACCAGGTGCACCAACAACTGCAAAATCAGCCGACACATCTTCAATCTCTACCTGCAACATGAAACGCATTTTCACTAGGTACTCAGCTAATGCCTGCGAGGTACCCGGTTCGACAATTAACCACGTGACATTTCCATCGTCAATAACATGTAGGTCATGCTCCACGTGACCATGCGGTGACAGAATCAGTGCTTGAAGGCTCGTAAATGGACTCAAGAAATCCTGTGTGGTTAGCGAATTCATCCAACTGTGACGATCAGGACCTGACACGGTGACAACACCATAATGTGACAAATCAACACGGCCATTGCCGGCAACGAGTTCGCGTTGCTCGCGTAACGGATCACCAAAGTGCCACGCCACAGGCGAGTCAATGCTGGTGTCATCCATTGTTGGGATTGCGGTCACAGCTCTATTCTTGCCCATGAGTTGCTTACGGGATACCGCACCGCGATTGCTAGCCTAGAACTATGAGTAATAACGGTTTTCAGTTCACTGTTCGCGAACTTACCGAGTCTGATTACGAACCCATCATTGCGGTTCTCGATGAGTGGTGGGGCGGTCGCCACATGGCTGACATGCTTCCTCGCCTGTTCTTCACACATTTCCGAAACACATCACACGCCGCAATTGCCGACGACGGCACTCTGGCTGGGTTTCTCGTAGGCTTTCGCTCAGCGACCCTTCCTCACGTTGCCTACATTCATTTCGTAGGTGTGCCTCCGAACCATCGCAAGATGAACATTGGCGCAGTTCTCTACCGCACATTCTTTGATCAGATGGCCGCTCTCGGCTGCACAGAAGTACATGCCGTGACGTCGCCAGTAAATTCGACGTCAATTAAATTTCATCACTCTCAAGGTTTCGAGTCGCACGGTTCGGCGCATAATCCTGACGGAGTTGCCTACATTCCTGACTATGACGGACCCGGTGAAGATCGCGTGAAATTCACGCGCGCGCTGCCTTAAAGATTCGCGTAGCGAATTCGAAAAAAATTTAGATTTAGAGAAGCGCTTGTCGACCAACGCAGCTTGCACATTGTCCATGCACTGATACGTGTGCGACATCAGTTTCAAAACCGACCTTGTCACGGAGCATCTGAACAAAAAGTTCTGCAGACTCAGCATGGATTGACTGCACAGCCTGGCAGGTGTCACACACCAAATGGATGTGCGCCTCTTCTTCAACGGAATGATAAGTCGGTGCGCCATGGCCGATGTGAGCATGTGTCACGAGTCCAACTTGCTCAAGCACTTCAAGCGTGCGGTAAATCGTTGACAAGTTAACTGCGCCAGCAGTCTTTTGTACCTCGTTCAGCAACTCTTCAGGTGTTGCGTGACCTAGAACATTGACAGCTTCTAGAACTAGTTGACGTTGTGGCGTGATACGAAATCCGTGATCACGTAAAACGGCGTCCCAATCGCGAGCCATGTTAATCCGCTTTCGTTAGATGGAAAGATGCGTGCGAGGCAAGCGGAACACCTTCGGCAGCCATGTCATAGACCCACGCGAGGTTTCCCTCAACAAGTCCATACAAGCGCTTACCTGCGGTAACTTCCTTCGCTGATTCAGTTCGAACAATTGCATCGGTTTCAAGTTCAGCACGCGCACCGGTGATCACAGCATTCTCAATGCCAGTCACTGTTACTTTGCCAAACCAGGATTCAAGGAAACCTGTTGGATGCGCCAACAGAAATTCAAATTCATTATTAGGGCGGGGCCGCCAAAAACCGGCTTCCATCGCGCGCGGACGAACTCGCTCGCCATTAGCATCCAATTCCCAGGTGCGTGACCAATGAATCAGGAACGGGCGACCATCATGAGTGATGCTGAGTTCTTGGCCAACCTGAATATCGTTTTCCATACTTGGAAATCCGACCACACCAACACCCACCCAGTTGCCAACGAGCCATGACAAATGTGCGAGATCAGAATGCAGTTTTGTACTCAGCCTTGACCCTTAAATAGTTTGTATACGGCATAACCCGCAAACCATGTGATGGCTGCGGAGCAAAGAACAAGAAGTCCCAAATAAAAGTTTTCAACCACGTGTTCAGTCTAGCGAGTGTGGAATGGGCGCATTCAACTTGAGTGAATACGCCCATTCCAACTGATGTCTAGACGCCGCTTACGCGACCAACACGACTTTACTTACGCGACTAACACGACTTTACTTACGCGACTAACACGTCGATATCGGCAATCTTGCCCAGTTCAGCAGTCACCGAAGCACGAGCAGATCCACCCGGAACCAAGGCAACAACCGTCCAGGTGCCAGCAGCTGCGAAGAATCGGAATTCTCCCGCTGTCGATACTGGAACTTCGGCTGTGAATTCATTACCGGAATCCAAAAGGCGAACGTAACCAACCTTGACTGGTTCGCCGTCCTTCTGAACTACGCCCTGGATGACAGCCTGGGTAGAAACGTCTACGCGATCAAGCGAAACGCCACCGACGACTGCGCCACAGGAACTCATGCGTTACCTGGCTCGTCGCCAAGAGCAACCGGAACACCAACAAGTGAGCCGTACTCAGTCCAAGAGCCGTCGTAGTTCTTCACGTTCTTCACGCCAAGCAGCTCATGCAAGACAAACCAAGTGTGAGCTGAACGCTCGCCGATACGGCAATAAGCAATTGTGTCCTTGCCCAAATCAACACCAGCACCGGTGTACAGCGCCTTAAGTTCGTCGATGCTCTTGAAGGTGCCATCTTCGTTGGCAGCCTTGCTCCAAGGAATATTCGCGGCTGTTGGGATATGACCACCAACCTGTGATGCTTCTTGTGGCAAATGAGCTGGTGCCAATAGGCGACCTGCGTACTCGTCTGGTGAGCGAACGTCAACAAGGTTCTGGGTACCAATTGCCTTTAGCACGTCATCGCGGAATGCGCGCAGAGTGCGATCCTGTTCGGTGGCAACGTATGTTGTTGCAGCTCGTGCTGGAACTTCAGCCACGAGTTCGCGACCATCAAGTTCCCACTTCTTACGTCCACCATCGAGCAGACGAACATCCTGGTGACCGTACAACTTGAAGTACCAGAAAGCATATGCAGCAAACCAGTTGTTGTTTCCGCCGTAGAGAACAACAGTGTCATCGTTGGCAATACCGTTCTTGCTCAACAGCGCTTCAAAGCCAGCCTTGCTGACGAAGTCACGGCGAGTGCCGTCCTGAAGGTCAGTGCGCCAGTTGAACTTGATTGCACCGGCGATGTGGTTGGTGTCGTAAGCAGCTGTATCTTCGTCAACCTCGACGAATACAACCTTGGGGTCAGCAAGATGGGCAACTGCCCAATCTGCATCTACTAGTACTTCGTTACTCATTTTTTCTCCTTGGTAGTGAAAAGTTCTTACGAATGAAATTTGTGATTAGGCCGCAATGCGCTTTCCGAGTAGATACATTTCGCAGCCGAGGCAAAAGTTAAATGCAGCATTTAAAAACGCCGCACCTAACGCGAAGCCAACAGCAATTTGTGCAACAAAAGGATGGCCTGTACCCAATGCGATTAAGCCAACTGCGGCAAACAAGAATCCGACGAACTGGGCAAACTGTGGTGGTTCGGTGTCTTCGAGTTCGATTGGCTTTGGCAGTCGCGGTTGAACAAGTTTTCGGTACACAATTCCGTATGGCTGTGCATGTAAACCAACAAAAGCACCCAGCCCGAAAACAACGGCTTGAAGTGTCAACAGAATCGTTGCAATCGTTGATGGAATAGACAGAACAATAACCGCAAGCACAACCGTAGTGACCGCAGCGCCGAAACGTGGTCCGCGTGGATCAATTTGCTTTGTACTCATTGTGTATTCCTTGTGTTGGTTGGTTTGGTGGGCATGAATGCGCGGCACCAGAGCTACGCATTAAACAGCGCGACAACACATAGATGACCCAAGCAAACCGAAGTCAATAACTCGGCGCTTAATCAGCGAAGTGCTCTGGGACATGCTGTAACTGTAAACGACCTACGCGCTACATGTGAGGGAAGATTTCTTAACTGCAAAGACCTTGCAATAAGGGGCCTGCGATGAAATCGGCATTACTCATTTACGCATTGTTCATATATGCATTGTTCATATACGCATTATTGCCTTACGGTTGTAACACAGGTTCGAACAACGAAGGTCGTGTCACATGCCAACAGGTCTGATCATTCTGATCGCCGTCCTTGGTCTGTCCAGCGCCTTCGGAATCTATCGCCGGCTCACTGACGGTCGGGTTCACGAAACTCCCCAGCATGAACACGTTGCGTGCCTCGATATCGCCAACCAGCTTGGGACGCGCGCAACTTTGTTGCAGTTCTCTTCAGCGTTCTGCCAGCCATGCAAAGCAACGCGAGTTCTGCTCAGCGATGTTGTAGCTCACGAACCAGGGGTTGCCCATATAGAGGTGAATGCTGAAGAGCACCTCGACTTGGTCAAACAACTAGGAATCATGCGCACCCCCACCACATTGGTGCTTGATCACACCGGCGCAATTGTTGGTAAAGCAGTGGGATTGCCAAAGCGTTCAGAAGTGACCGCAGCCCTGACAGAAGTGTTGGTTTAGCCGAGTTTCCCGTCCCGAGGTCATTCAGTAGACTCTCTACATACGAATGAACGCGAGGCGGTGACGATTCATGGCGCAACTACTGCTCCTGACCCGCGCAATGACGCCGTCCAGTTCCGTACTCCCCGGCCTTGAACTATTGAGCCACCAGATTCGTGTTCTCTCACCCGAACCAACTGCCTTAATCACTGCACCTGATGCTGATGTCATCTTGATCGATGGGCGCCAAGATTTGCCTGCTGTTCGTAGCCTGTGCCGACTATTGGAAACAACGGGAACGACCACACCAGTTTTGTTAATTGCAACTGAAGGCGGACTGACTGCAGTCACGCACGAATGGGGCATTACCGACGTAGTTTTAGAAACTGCGGGACCTGCTGAAATTGAAGCACGTTTACGTTTGATGATCGGTCGCCAAAATGTTGAATACGCATCTGAAGCATCCGGTGAAATTCGCAACGGTGAACTAGCCATCGACGAAGTGAGTTACACCGCCAAACTTCGTGGGCGCACACTTGACCTGACCTTCAAAGAATTCGAACTTTTAAAGTTCCTCGCTCAACATCCTGGACGTGTTTTTTCACGCGCTCACTTGTTGCAGGAGGTATGGGGCTACGACTACTTCGGTGGCACGCGTACTGTCGACGTTCATGTGCGTCGCTTGCGTGCCAAACTCGGTGCGGAAAATGAAGCACTCATTGGCACTGTCCGCAACGTTGGCTACCGTTTTGTCGCATCTGTTGCTGATCAAACTGCCGACGTTTACGTTTAGCGGGGTGACGTTTCAATGACGTTCACCATCGAATCAACAAGCACCGTTACTGCCGATGATGTTGCAGCAATCAAGAAATTGACGGCTGCGGCAACGGCCTATGACGACATGGCGCCACTCTCTGAACATGTTTTGATTCACTTGCATCACGGCGGCGATTCTGCTGACGAGCATGTCATTATGCGTGCCGCTGATGGCACGGTTGTTGGCTACCTTCATCTCGATCAAACGGATGTTGTTGCCGGACCAGTTGTCGAAGTCGTTGTCCACCCCGATTTTCGTCGCCAAGGTCTCGGTCGCCGACTGGTAGAAACCGCTGTTGAACGCGCACACAACCCCAAACTGCGACTTTGGGCACATGGAGAACTCGCCAGTGCCTACCAGTTAGCCAGCAACATGGGTTTCACCAAGACTCGTGAATTGTGGCAAATGCGCCGATCGCTCCTCGCGCCTTTACCGAAATTTGAACTTGCCAACGGGGTAACCCTGCGCACCTTCGAACCAGGCGTTGATGAGGACGCGTGGTTAGGGCTGAACTCCGAAGTATTTGCTGAACACCCCGAACAGGGACGTATGACGCGCGAAGATCTCGACGTCCGCATGTCTGAAGGATGGTTTGAACCACGCGGATTTTTCCTTGCCGCGAAAGAAACTGACGGCGGCGAAAAGCTCGTTGGATTTCATTGGACAAAAATCCACGGTGGACTTCGTAAGGGTGCGCACGATCATCCTGAAATTGGTGAAATTTATGTCCTTGGAATCGCGCCAAGCGAACGTGGCACGCAGTTAGGACGCGCGCTGACATTTGCTGGTTTGGATTACTTGCGCCGCGAAGGATTGTCAGCCGCGATGTTGTATGTGGATGCTGAAAATGAATCCGCGCGACACTTGTATGAATCTCTCGGATTTGCCCACTGGGATTCCGACGTGATGTTTACCCGAAGCTAGTTAAGCACCGTAAAACAAGAAAATGATTGAGAACAAATAAGTGAGGGCCACCTTTCGGTGACCCTCACTTATTACTAACTTAGTTTTACTTAGTTGGATTCTTCCAAGTAACAACCTTGTACTTGCCGCCATCAGCGGTGTACTTCGAGGTGTAGTAGTAATTAACTACACCAGCTGAAGTGACGCTAGCACGTGACATGTTCGCGGAGGCGTACATGTCCATCAAGCCTGATGCGGTAAGGGTAAATACCTTGCCGGTTGTTACCTTGCCGGTAGCACTGATCTCGCCAACAGCGTACTTAACGGTCTGACCCATAGCCGGCGGAGTCGGCATAACCGAAGCGCGACGTAGCACGATAATTGAGCCATTTGCTAGTTGCTTTACTGGCACCATTGAGCTGGCCGTCTGCGGGAATACCGAAGCGGCATCCAACGTAATTGCCTTCATCTTGGTTACCACAGCGGCAGCCGAGATCTTGATGGTCTGCGTTGGCTTGGCAGGTGAACCAGCGTAAACAACGCCAACCCACGTTCCTGCAGCGCTGCCAGGAGCAATTGACATTCCAGCCGTATTGGCCGGAACAGCAGCAGCTGGGATGTTGGTGGTGTATACCTTCGCCACACCAGCAGCAGTGATTGTGGTGATGCGACGATCGCCAGCTGCACCGCCCACACCATTGCATGACTCTGGACCCATACCCATTGACGACTTAGCGGTATTGGCAATGATCAACAGTGCTGCGACCGATGTCTTGGTGGCTGCAGGGTTCACGTAGGTGCTTGTTGCTGAACATGGCTTTGCAACAGTAGTAGTCGCCGAGCTCATGCTGACAACCTTGGTAAAGCCACCGGTTGTGACCTTCACAATGAATGTCTTTTCATCCATGGTCTGATCATTGAAGCAGGTGAAGATCATCATTGGATCAGTCGTCGGAGCATTTAAGAAATCGAATTCTGACATTCCTCCGAAGCCGCCACCTGTGTAGCCCGTCGGTGCATTTGCTGTACAGAATGTCGTGATTGCTTCCTGTGACACTGCAAGGTGCTTTGTTGCCGCAGCAGCCTTCGTTCCCCAGTAAATGTCGGTGCCGCCACTCATGTTCCAGAAGTCAACAGCCCAACCTGCCGCAGCAGCGCCGTACCAGCCAGCGGAACCAACCATGGCGTCTGGGTCAGCGGTCAAGGAAATTTTTCCTGTTGCACCAAACTTCGTGTTTGGACCAGCAGCAGTGATGTTTGCGATTTTCCATTCACCAGGATTCGTGCCTGGGCTAGCGACTATCAGGCCGCCCGCACCATCCGGTGCACTGCGACCGACGCTTGCTGTAGTGATGTTTGCGCCGAAAGCCTTTTCAGCAGATGCAGCATCAGCAACAGCCTTACCAGCTGTGCCAAGTGCACCCGTCAAAAGTGCTGTTGGGCCACCGCCACCGCCGCCACCGCCGTTGTTGCATGATCCAAGAACCGATACGCCGTCCTTCTGCAAGTCAACTGAGATGTGGTAGGTGCCAGCCGTCAGGTGGCTTCCGTAAATGTCGAGGTTGTAGCTCGATTCAGGAGTTGATCCAACAGTCATAGTGCTCGAGTTTGTGACGTTAACTGGCCCCGCCATTGTGTAGCGCCTCAAGGTGATCACTGGATCCAAATTGTTAGTCTCGTTGGCAACAGGAGATGTTCCATTGAGAGTTGAAGTAACCCATGTCAATGTGTCATTCGCGGAAGTTGCACCCGAAGTAACGCATAGCGAAATTTGCCCTGAAAAACTCGAATCGTTTGCCGTTAGGACAATGCCTGATGACGAAGTTGTATTGCGGTAGGCGTAGGCGAAGGAATCGGTTGCGCTCAGATCGTTGCCACCGTAAGTGAATTTTGCAGCTGCGGCATTTGTAGCAACGAACTTATCTGAACCTGATGAATTGGTAATGGTTTGGTAAACGCTCAAACCAAATTCGGTTGCCTGGGCGCATGGAACCGGCGACGCAGTAGTAATAGGCGCACCGCCTGCACAGCTTGAGAAATCCCACATGTAGGTCTTTGCGCCATAAGTGAGGCCAGCAACTCCAGTAACAACTGCTGCATCTGAAGAAATGGTCTTAACACCATCCGAAGTAACGTTGCTTGCATACGTGCGTACTGTCACCTGAATGGATTCACCAGTGTGAATGGTGAATGTGCCATCTTGGTTAGCAGTACGAGTGATTGCTAGGTAGCTCGGTGTAGTGACCGCAGCAGCTTGTACTGGTGAAGAAACACCTGCGACAAGGCCGGTCAAAACAACCGCTAATGAACTTATTAAAGCAAAAACGCGCTTTGCGGCGCGGGACAAATTATTGGACAACTTCGTCACAACACTTTCTTTTTTGGCGGAACCAATGAAGCCTGACTTTGGTCAGACTTATCTAGTAAACCCTAGGTTTTGCGGTGCTTTTGACCATGAACGGCCGTGAAATTGGATTTGCAAAAAATATGAGGGGATACCCCCTCATAAAACTACTGAGCAGGTAGATGAATTACGTCACCTTCGGAAAACTGTTGCCTATTTCCGTCACTTATCAACCACACAGACTGGCGACCTTGAACTTTCCATTCAAATGGTCCTCCGACAAGGGCAGTATCTTCATCAATACCAACAACATGAACACCATTTGGAACATTCAGCATACGAAGTGCCAGATCTGGCACCCAGCCAAACATTTTGTCGAAGTGCGGCAGCACTCGAATATGTGGCAACGCACCGAGCCCGCGGGTCTCGCGGGGTGAATGAACCCGCAGCGCTGGAATGTGATCAGCGATCGCCATCGCACCTGCCGAACAACCCGCAAGAGCCGCACCGTTCTGCCACGCTTCATAAATCGCATTCCATACGAGTGAACCGCGCAACGTGTCCGCCAAAAAATGTGGATTGCCACCAGATAGATATATAAGGCCGGCATCTTTGATCATTGCGGCTAGCTCTGGGTTGTTTGCTTCGTCGGCGTCACGAACAATTACCGGAACTTGCTCGACACCGAGACGTTGTGCCTGTTGCAACCCAAGGTCAATCCAACGCTGCAACGACTTGTCACCCTCAGGTGCGGCTGCGGTTGGTAACTGAACATACCTGGGATTTCGTCCCTTAATAAGGTCTGCTTCTATACGCTGCATCACTGGCAAATATTCGCCGGATCCAACAAGTGCTATCGGTCCCGCAGTCACGTTAGTGAATCTCCCACGTTGAACCGTCGGCTGAATCCTTGATAACAACTTTCATCTCGGTCAACTGATCACGGATTTGATCCGCCTCATCCCAACGTCCACCAGCACGAGCGGCTTGCCGAGCTTGTAAGAGTGCCTCTATATAGGGACCAACTACAGACTGAAGATCCACGCGCGGGCTTGCAGCCAAATGCCCCAAACGTGTGACAAGCGCATGAACAGCAGCACGGGTTTCAAAATCGCGATCTACTTCGTCAAGGTCCAACAATGCATTCACTGCGGACGACACATCGCCGGACTCGAGCATCTCTTCCACGCGACTTGGGTCAACTTTAAATAACGGTGCTGGTTCGCCAAGAACAATGTGACTGCCTGTGTGCGAAATGATTTCGTCAAACGTCGCGCTGCCACCCGAATTTACCGTCCACGATTCACCGTGATGACGAATAGTCATTTGTCCACGACCAAATACACGAGCAATGCGCAAGTCGAGGTCAAAACTAATTCCAGTGTGTTCGTCAACACCGATAATGAAAGTCTCTTCAGGGAGCAAAGATTCCAAAATGCGAAGTCGACGTTCACCGATGTAACAGAACCGAGTGTCATGGTTTTGACCTTCGGTGTTGTCGTAGTGCGGAATGACAGCTGCGGGCATTCCGGTATGACGTTCCATTAAATTCAGGCCCTCAAGCCAATGCGGTTCTTCGCCAACTTTGTACATTTCATATACGGGCATGGTGTGCGATCCAACAGTCAGAGCTGCAGCCGAAGCGAACACGAGAGTGCCGCGGGACAGCACAGCATCTAGGTGCGGATTGACGCCTAGTTCCTGCCACACTTTCAAGGCATACGACGGGCTTCCGGGACCGGCAAATAGCCAGGATGCTTCGCGAATGGCGTTGACCGCTTGACCGAGCTCGCTGCCAGACACCTGGGCATTGCGTAACGACACTGGGGTTGGTACATGTCCGACGGAATGCGCGAAGTACTCAATGATGCGTTTGGTCAGGTCATCGGCATTTTCTTGGAAACCAAATGGAGTGTCCAAAAAAACCATTGATTTTGGGGTTTTTGGGGTGTCGGCAAGCAAATTTTGATGCGGGGTGACCATTGTGGGGCTCGTTTCGCCCGAACCCATGATCACAATCTGTCTCGTCACTCTTTCATCATGGCATTACTCATGGATTTGTTCACCTTGAGAATGGCTCTGAGTCCATTTTTCGCGGTTTCTTGTTAACCAAAGTGTGCAACGCTTATGGCATTATGTCTGACGAAACGATGGAAATCACCAAGATCACAGCCGCGACCAGCATTGGCTTGCCTGCCGATCGCTATTTGGATCGCGAACTTTCTTGGCTTGCATTCAACCAACGCGTTCTCGAACTTGCCCAAGATGAAGAGATGGCAATTCTGGAGCGGGCTAAGTATTTAGCAATTTTCGCTAGTAACCTGGACGAATTTTTCATGGTGCGCATCGCCGGTCTTAAGCGTCGAATTGCCGCGGGAATGGCTGTGAAGTCGGCGAGCGGCTCTATGCCACGGGAGCTTTACGACAACGTCCTTGCTCGCTCGTATGAACTGATGCAAGAGCATGCAGCAACTTTTACTGAATCTGTCTTACCGACTTTGCTGGCGAGCGGCATTCAAATTTTGCGTTGGGAAGATGTCACACCCACCGAGCGTGCTGATCTCACAACTCTTTTTGAAACTCAGGTTTTTCCTGTACTGACGCCGCTGGCTGTCGACCCATCACATCCTTTCCCCTACATTTCAGGTTTGTCGTTGAACCTGGCAGTCGTGGTGCGCAACCCCGAATCTGGTTACGAACTTTTTGCGCGCGTAAAAGTTCCACCATCACTTCCACGATTCATCGAAGTAGGAACTGAACGTTACGTTCCACTTGAAGATGTCATCGCTGGTCATGTGCACATGTTGTTCCCAGGCATGGAAGTAATTCAGAATCACACATTTCGCGTTACTCGAAATGAAGAACTTGAAGTCGAAGAAGATGACGCCGAAAATTTGTTGCAGGCACTCGAACGCGAATTGATGCGCCGCCGCTTCGGTCCACCAGTTCGACTTGAGGTTGAACAATCAATCGACCCAAAGATTTTGGAAATGCTGATTGGTGAACTTGGTGTCAATGACAATGAGGTCTACCGACTGAATGGCATGTTAGATCTTCGTGCGCTGTTTGAATTGCAGAAACTTAATCGCGATGATCTTAAGCTGCCACCATTTGTTGGCCGCACAAGTAGCGCACTTTCCGAAGTTGAATCATCGTCAGCGCCTGACATTCTCGAAGTGATGCGCCATCGTGATGTGTTACTTCACCACCCATACGACTCGTTCTCAACCAGCATGCAAGCGTTTCTTGAGCAAGCATCTGTTGATCCAAACGTTCTAGCGATTAAGCAAACGCTGTATCGCACATCGGGTGACTCCCCGATTGTGGATGCGTTAATTGCAGCAGCAGAAGCGGGCAAGCAAGTACTCGCTGTTGTCGAAATCAAGGCCCGTTTTGACGAACAAAACAACATCGACTGGGCACGCAAGCTTGAAGAAGCCGGCGTACATGTTGTGTATGGGATTGTCGGACTGAAAACTCATGCCAAGTTGTGCATGGTGGTCCGTAACGACCACGGCCGTCTAAATCGCTATGTGCACATCGGTACGGGTAACTACAATCCCAAAACCGCACGTGTTTATGAAGATTACGGATTATTAACTAGCGATCCCAAAGTCGGCGAAGACGTCGCGAGTTTGTTCAATCACCTTTCCGGATACGGCGTGCAGGGTGACTACAACCGTCTGATGGTTGCACCACGCGAGTTGCGAACCGGGCTGGTTGAAAAAATTGAACGCGAAATCGCTCACGCACAACAGGGCAAAACAGCACGCATCCGCTTCAAGTGCAATTCTCTAGTGGACGAAGCGATTCTTGATGCCCTGTATCGTGCGTCAAACGCGGGCGTACAAGTTGATGTGGTTGTGCGCGGTATTTGCGCATTACGTCCCGGTGTACCCGGACTCTCGGAGAACATTCGAGTGCGCAGCATCTTGGGCCGCTTTTTGGAACACAGTCGCGTCTACGAATTCGAAAACGCTGGCGAGCAAGAAACGTGGATTGGTTCACCAGACATGATGCACCGCAACCTTGATCGTCGAGTCGAATGTGTAGTTTTGCTTAACTCAAATGATGGAAACTCAATTTCCGAAACTTTGGATTTTGCAATGGCTGACACAACCGCCTCATGGCACCTCAATCCAGATGGCACCTGGACGCGTGTGTACCTGGGAACTGAAGACGAACCTTTAGATGACTACCAAGAGCAACTGATCAAGAGTCATCCTGTGAGTAAGCCCCCGGCAGAAATTGCTACACCCCGAATGTTCAATACGCTTCTGAACATGGTGGGTATTCGTGGCGATCGATAAGACCGTACGTGCTGCCGGCGCGGTAATTACTCGTGGCGAAGGCAATGCGCGTGAATATTTATTGGTGCATCGTAGTTATCGCGATGATTGGTCATTTCCGAAAGGGAAACTGGATCCCGCCGAAGATATTGCAGGCGCAGCAATCCGCGAAGTTCGCGAAGAAACCGGTTACGCAATTCAGCTTGGACTTCCGCTTCCTACCCAGAGTTACAAAGCAAATGGCAAACCAAAAATTGTGAACTACTGGCATGCCGAAGTTCTCGCTGGAGACTTTGTTCCTAACAATGAAGTTGATGAAATTCGTTGGCTGCCATTTAAGCAGGCACGCGCACTTCTCACATACGAACACGATGCCGATGTTATTGATGCTGCAAAAAATGGTCGGGCTACTTCACCGCTGATTGTCATGCGTCATACCCAAGCCATGAAGCGTGCCGACTGGACCGTGTCATTATCGAATCGCTCGAACCGCGATGCGGACCGCCCTTTAACAGCAGTTGGCCGAATCCAAGCAGCTGGTGTCGTACCTGCACTTGCCGCCTATGGCGTTTCGTACATTCACACTTCCGACTCAACACGTTGCCGCGACACAGTGGGACCCTACGCAACCGCTCGAAGTTTGCCGATTGGGTTAGAAGCGACAATCAGCGAAGAGCGCCACAAAGAGGACTCCGAGGCAGCAAAAACTCGAATCGCAGAATTGGCCTACGCGGATCAACCCACGGTAATTTGTACACACCGTCCTGTACTTCCGACCGTCATGAAAGCGCTGAAGGCAGAATTCATTCTTGATGAATCACTGGTCAATATTTCGGCGAACTCTGAGCTTTTTGATCCGGCATTAAGTCCTGGTTCGATGGTTGTTTATCATCGCGATTTCCTTGATTTGCAGAGAATTTTGGCCGTTGAAGTTCACATCCACGGAATGTAGAACCGTCACAAATTAAAGTACGCGTTGGCCTTTGCCTAGGATCACAATGCCACTGTCGCTGACGGTGTAGAGCTCGCGATCACGATCGAGATCAACGCCGATTTGTGCACCATCCGGGACAACTACGTTCTTATCCAAAATCGCGCGGCGAATAACAGCGCCGCGGCCAATGCGCACACCAGGCATTAGAACTGCACCATCGACGTAGGCACCGTCTTGCACACGCACTTCATGCGATACAACTGACGATCGCACATGCGCACCAGAAATGATTGAGCCTGCACCCACGATGGATTCATGTGCATTTCCGCCCTGAACAAACTTTGCTGGCGCTAAAGGTGGCAACGATGTGAGGATTGGCCACTCACGGTTGTACAAGTTAAAAATTGGATGCACAGATACCAGGTCCATGTGCGCATCGTGATACGCGTCTAATGTTCCAACATCCCGCCAATAACCTCGGTCACGGTCAGTTGTGCCCGGGACTTCATTCAATGCGAAGTCATAAACGTTTGCTTCGCCACGTTCGGTCAGCATTGGAATGATGTTGCTACCCATGTCATGGATAGACGTCTCATCAAGTGCATCTGTACGCAATGCATCAATCAGTGCATCCGTGCTGAACACATAATTACCCATCGATGCAAAGCATTCATCTGGAGAGCCTGGGACAGTTGGTGGATCTGCAGGCTTTTCTAAGAACTCAGTAATCTTTGTGCCGCTGGCATCGGTCTTAATGATTCCAAAACTGCTTGCTTCAGATTTAGCTACGCGAATTCCAGCGACGGTGACACTCGCGCCAGATGCAATGTGCGCCTCGACCATCTGCTCGGGATCCATGCGGTACACGTGATCAGCACCAAACACAACGACGTAGTCCGGCATCTCGTCATAAACCAAATTCAAACTTTGATAAATCGCATCCGCAGATCCGGTGTACCAACGCGGGCCGAGCCGCTGCTGAGCCGGAACCGGTGTGACGTAGTCACCGAGCATGCTGCCCACACGCCACGTTGTTGTGATGTGACGGTCAAGGGAATGCGATTTGTACTGGGTCAACACACAGATTCGTAGATATCCAGCGTTAACAAGATTCGACAAAACAAAGTCAACAAGACGATACGACCCGCCAAATGGGACTGCTGGTTTGGCTCGGTCAGCCGTCAACGGCATCAGACGCTTACCTTCACCACCGGCAAGCACGATGCTTAAGACGTTATGACGACTACGCACACGCTAAGCCTAGTGAAACCTCTAGGGTTGGGGTGTGCGTATTTCAATTGTTACCAAAGAATGGCCACCCGATATCTATGGTGGTGCGGGCGTTCACGTTGAGCACCTCGTTGAAGAGCTCCGCAAACTTGAAACTGTTGATGTTCATGCCTTTGGAGCGCCTAAAGAAGGTGCACTCACTTACGCAACCCCGTCCGAACTCGCTAGCGCAAATGCCGCCATCCAAGTGCTGGGCACCAACCTGTCCATGATGGGTGACTTGGCAAACGCGGATGTCATTCATTCACACACCTGGTACGCAAATATGGCCGGCCACATTGGTGGTTTGCTTTATAGTCGTCCGCACATTCTGACTGCCCATTCACTAGAACCACGGCGTCCATGGAAAGCCGAACAGCTTGGTGGTGGATACGCGGTGTCCTCATGGGCTGAAGTCACAGCGTATTTGGCTGCAGATGCAGTCATCGCCGTCAGCAACGGAATGCGCAATGACATTCTCGAGTGCTACCCCGATATTGATCCTGAAAAAGTCAAAGTTGTTTATAACGGCATCAACACTGAATCCGTGCAACGCGTCAATGACACATCTGCGCTAACGTCAAACGGCATCGACCCCGAACGGCCATACGTGTTGTTCGTAGGTCGCATCACTCGGCAAAAGGGCATTATGCATTTGCTGCGCGCTGCTGAAATGCTGCCGGCTGAATTCGCATTGGTTATCTGTGCCTCGTCACCGGATACTCCAGAACTTGGCGACGAAGTATCTGAACAAATTGCCAAACTTGCGGCCACACGCACCGGTGTGCACTGGATCAAAGATCAGTTGCCTCGACCAGAACTGGTACAAGTTTTGTCACATGCCGCCGTATTCGCTTGTCCTTCTATTTACGAACCACTCGGCATCGTGAACCTTGAAGCAATGGCCTGTGAAGTTGCTGTCGTAGCTAGTGATGTCGGCGGCATTCCAGAAGTTGTTGTGGATGGAGCTACCGGCCTGCTAGTGCATTACGACGAAAACGATACGGCCGCTTTCGAAACTGACTTTGCCAATGCACTCGGCAGCGTCCTCGGTGATACGAATCGGGCACGAGCAATGGGTGCAGCAGGACGCGAGCGCGCAGTGAAAGAATTTGGCTGGGATAGAATCGCTCGAGAGACGATCTCCGTCTACCAAGAGGCCTTGGAGCACTTCAGTCAATGACGACGAATACTTCGGACACCGCTCCGGCCTTCCACCGAAGTGAAAAACTGGGTTACCTGCTGTATTTGTCGGCCGCCACAATTTGGGGAATCAACGGAACAGTCAGCAAAGTAATTCTGCTTCAAGTTGGCGATGCAGTTCGGGTATCGCAAATTCGCACCACCTTCGCATTCATCATTCTTTTTGTTTTCGTTGCGCTGACCAACCGCAAGGCCTTCAAACTCGAAAAGGCGGAAATCCCCGTTCTGCTTGTTTACAGCTTGTTTGGAATCACGGTCACCCAGTGGGCATATTTTGTTGCAATCAGCAAAATGCCCGTAGGCATCACCTTGCTGATCGAATTTACTGCCCCAATTTTTGTGGTGCTATGGATTCGGTTCGGTCGTAAGCAACATGTGCGATCCAGCGTGTGGCTTGGTCTTGGTCTCGCCGTCGGCGGTCTAGCACTTGTAGCCCAAGTGTGGAATGGATTCACACTGGATGCTGTCGGCATGATTGCTGCGATGTTGGCAACTACGTCATTAGTGTTTTATTTCTTGCTTGGCGAAAAAGCATCTAAGCGTCGCGATCCGGTTTCGCTCATCATGTGGGGCTTTGGATTTGCCACAATTTTTTGGGCGATCATTGCTCCGTGGTCCTCGTTCCCTTGGTCAGCACTTCATGGAACGGTGACGCCATTTACGTCATCCGAGATGCAGGTGCCGATGTGGATTCTCATCGCCTACATGGTCATCGCAGGAACCGTTGTACCTTTTGTTTTAGTTGTGATGGCAATTCGTCATCTTGGTGCAGCTGGTGCGAGTCTAATTGGCATGTTTGAGCCGCTCGTTGCATTCATCATTGCTTGGGTTGTGTTGGGCGAATCGTTAGACATCGTTCAGATGATTGGTGGCATTGTCATGCTCGTAGGTGTGTATGTCGCAGAGAAAGCGCGACCAGAACACAGCTAGTGCGTGTGGGGCTGCTCAGTGAGTCGCGAAACTACGCCAAACCACAAGGCAACACTTTGTCCAATAAATAGCGCAAAGATCAAAGTGCCGATTCCCACCGTGCCACCCAGCGCATAACCGATGACGAGCACAATCGCTTCTATGGCTAGACGCACGCGTCCGATACGAACACCTGTCTTGTCATGCAGCCCGGTCATCAATCCATCACGTGGACCAGGACCGACGTTGCTGGTGATGTAAAAGGCGCTACCCAATCCGACCAGGGCTACGCCGAAGAATGCCTCCACCACTTGGAGCCATTTGGCGTCGGGGCTTGGGAATAAAGGAATCATGACCTGCAAAGCAAAGGCAATCACAATGATGTTCAGTACCGTACCGAGGCCTGGACGTCGGCGAAGTGGAATCCATAAAAGTAGAACGCATACAGAAATCACAAATGTTGACCAGCCGATTGACATTCCAGTCTTCAACGAAATTCCCTGAGCGAAAACAACCCAGGGCGAAACACCGCAGTTCGCAGCAACGAGTGCTGCTTCGCCTGAGCCGAAAAGCCATAACCCAAACAACAAAGCAGCAAGTGTTTTAGGAGCCGGTTTCCAGTTTGTAGCGCCAGCAGCCCATGGAGTCACAGGCACTGTGCGCGAGGGTCGTAACCACTCGCCTAATGAAAACATAACGTCAGACTACAAGGGTGTTAAACGATGTTGCTCTCGGGACGAAGTTCGCCACCCGAAGAAAAACGATCAGCACTGAGCGGTGAGATGTCAACGAATGGCTGCTTGCCCAAGTACAGGTCGCGCAGAATTTCACCAATAGCTGGTCCTTGCAAGAAACCATGACCGCTGAAACCTGTCGCATACAAGAAGCGTGAAACGTTACCCCATTCACCAAGGATTGCGTTGTGATCTGGTGTGACCTCGTACAAACCTGACCAACCCGAACCAACACCGACATCAAGCAAACGAGGTGCACGTTCATAGGCAAGCTCGGCCAATTTTTCTGGGAACTGTGGATCACGCGAGAAATCAAAACCAGGTGCGACAGTCTTATCAGAGAATCCCATCAACAGGCCCTTACCTTCACGGTGCCAGTAAAGCGATGTTGAGTAATCAATTGTGAATGCCATGTTTGCTGGCAAGTCTGCGAAATCATCGCTCAGTGGTTCAGTGATGAGAAGTTCACGGCGGTACGGCACCACAGGTAAGTCAAGGCCAACCATCGCACCAACGGTTGGCGACCATGCACCTGCGCAGTTAATGACAGCACTCGTTCGCACATTTCCTGCACTTGTTGTGACACCAGTGATTTCGTTACCACTCAACGTGATCCCTGTGAGTTCAGTATTTGTCAGAACAGTTGCGCCATGACGACGAGCGCCAGATGCATAACCCATCACAACGGATTCAGGCGTGCAATGGCCATCGTTTGGAGTGAATGAAGCGGCAAGTACATCATCAATGTTGAGAAGCGGGCTCAACTCAAGTGCTTCTTGAGGAGTCAGCATGCGCGATTCAACACCGAATTTATGATGCAACTCTGTTGAGCGTTCAAAAGTGGCCACATCTTCAGGTGTTGTCAGAGCAAACAAGTAACCCGGACGATGTAAATCAATTTCTTGACCTGGACGATTATTGAAGTCAGCCAAAAGGTCCAACGAACGTGCGCCCATTGCGATGTTCAATTCGTCAGAGAAATTCGCACGAACACCACCCGCAGCTTTAGATGTTGAGCCACTTGCAAGCTCACTCTTTTCAACAAGCAGGACGCTCACGCCTGCTTCGGCAAGATGGAATGCCGCAGAGGCACCCATGACGCCACCGCCTGCAATAACAACGTCAACAACTTCTGGTAGCTCAGCCATGGTGATTCCTTCGTCTGGTGCCTGAATCTTGTGTGACCAAGTACGCACACCTTGGATCATTGGACCCAACGGCGGACATCATCGGCCACATTCGTAAACGGTAAAGTTCTCTTATGTCTAACAATGCCACGCCAAGCCACCCGACTGTTGCAGGGGTCATCCTCGACTTGCTGTGGGAAGCTGACGTTCGCGTCACATTCGGGATACCCGGTGTGCATAACTTGGCATTTTGGGATGCACTCGGACCCCAGCGCCCAACAATCCTTGGAGTGCGGCATGAACAAGCCACCGCCTATGCAGCTGATGGCCTTGCACGTACAACAGGAAACATTGCAGTCGCACTCACGACAACCGGCCCCGGTGCAGCAAATACCCTCGGTGCATTTGGCGAAGCGGCTATCAGCGGTTCCCCAATTTTTGTTATTTCATCCGAAGCTCCAATCGGTAAGCGTGGAACCGACGGTTCCCGAGGACTGCTTCACGAAATGGATGACCAAGCCGCACTTTTTGCTCCACTGGCCAAGAAACTCAATGGAGTTTCCATGGCTGTGAGCGTGACCGATGGTGTTACTGCAGTTGATGTCGCCGCTGAAATGATTCGCGACTTGTTGCGTGCTCCCGCCGGCGCTGGTTACCTCGGAATTCCTGCAGACGTATTGGGTCAACCATTCACTGGAACTCGCCCAACACTTGAACGTGGACAAGAATTTATTTCACTTGACCTGCGCGCTGCCAAGGCGGCACTAGAAGGCTCGGAAAAAATTGTCATTTGGGCTGGCGGCGGTTCCGTTGATCAATCCGAGGCAATCACAACATTGTCAGCACATTGGAACGCACCAATCATTACGTCATTTGCTGCCAAAGGAGTCTCTGCAGATTCAGACCTGATTGTGACAGCTCCAATTCATGAGCCAGAAGTTGAAGAACTTTTCGGTCAGGCAGATGTACTTGTTGTATTGGGTAGCCAACTTGACGGCATGAACACAAAAAACTGGACAATCAAGTGGCCAGCAAAAATCGTTATCGTTGACGCAGACCCAACAATGACAATGCGCAATGTAGATCCCACTGCGGTTGTTGTGCATAACAACATTGGACAAGTAGCAAACGGATTAGTAGCGCAAACCCCGGCGCGCACTTCGTGGGCTGATGTGTCGCAGTTGAATACCACGGTGCGTGCTCGACTTCGTGTGGGTGAGAAATCCAAGCGTGGAATTGCGCTTGTTGAAGCGATTGAACAGCATTGGCCGGCTGACGGCACGATCGTGTGCGACATGTCGGTGTGTGGGTATTGGACTGGCGTTTATGCGGTTCAGCCACGACCACGACGTATCGTTTATCCCGTTGGTTGGGGAACATTGGGATTCGGATTGCCAGCAGCTATCGGGCCAGCCGCCAATGGTTCACCAACATTGGCTGTTTGCGGAGACGGCGGCGTGGCATTTGCACTTGGCGAACTTGCCACGATCGTTCAGGAAAATCTTCCGTACACATTGCTGATTGTTGATGATGGCGGTTACGGAATGCTTCGCTTCGACCAGATCGTGATGGGTCATCCGGAACGTGGCGTTGACCTTGTGTCACCTGATTGGGCTGTTCTTGCTCAAGCGTTTGGTTTGTCGTTCACTGAGACAACTGTTGAAGACCTCGGTGATGCACTCAGCTTGAAGCAGCCAGGAATCATTTTGATTCGCGAAAAGCTTTACCCACCAAAGAGCACTAGTCCGCGCTGGACTGAGTAGACCTAGTCGAACTTGTTGCCTGTGAGCTTTTCGTAGGCTTCGACGTATCGCGCACGCGTCTTTTCAACGACCTCATCAGGTAGCGCGGGTGGTGCTTCGCCTGAATTCTTGTCCCAGCCAGATGCAGGTGACAAAAGCCAATCACGAACGTACTGCTTATCAAACGATGGCTGGGCCTGTCCCGGCTTCCACAACTCAGCAGGCCAGAAACGTGACGAGTCCGGTGTCAGCACTTCGTCGGCCAACACAATCTCACCCTTGTGCGCGCCACGAAGTCCCAGTCCGAATTCAAATTTTGTGTCAGCCAAAATGATTCCACGGCGACGAGCAATCTCGAGTGCAGTTTCATAAACCTTCAATGTAATGCGACGAAGCTGCTGGGCTTCTTCCATGCCAATATTCGCCATCACTTCATCGAACGTGACATTTTCATCGTGATCGCCTATAGCGGCTTTAGTAGCCGGCGTAAAAATCGTCTTGGGTAATTGCGAACCATCCTGCAAACCAGGTGGCAAACCGACACCACAAATCGAACCTGATGCTTTGTAATCACTGAGACCTGACCCAGTCAGATACCCGCGCGCAACACATTCCACCGGAAACATCTCAAGGCGTTCGCAAAATGTTGCACGGCCTTTAACTTCGTTTGGAACATTTGCCGAGACGATGTGATTGGGAACAATGTCCTCAAGCTGATAAAACCACCACAAAGACATTGCGGTCAGGATGCGGCCCTTGTCCGGAATCTCTGTAGGCAAAATGTAGTCGAATGCCGAGATGCGATCGCTAGCAACAAAGAGCAACCGACCATCTGTTGATTCATACAGGTCGCGCACTTTACCTGAGTACACATGTGTGTACTCAGAACCTAGGTTGTAGTCGGTCACAGGATTGGCTCCGGTCGGTAAGTGTCGGCACCTGGTGTGCGAGCGACAAGTTGTGCAACTTGAGAAGCAACGTCGGCAACTTGCTGCCGTGCAGCGCCAGTGAATTCAAGCGGTTCGGCAATTAATGCTTCAAGGTCTCCACGTGACAGACCAAGGCGCGCATCTGCAGCAAGGCGCTCAATAAGTACAGAACCGTCAGCGCCTTGTGGCCCACGCATTTCTAAAGCAACTGCCACCGCATGTTCCTTGATTACTTCGTGGGCAACTTCGCGCCCGACACCTGCACGTACTGCAGCCATCAGTACCTTCGTAGTCGACAGGAACGGCAGGTATCGCTGTAGTTCGCGCTCAATAACTGCAGGGAATGCACCAAACTCTTCGAGGACCGTGAGGAATGTTTCGAAGAGTCCGTCAATTGCATAAAACGAGTCCGGAAGGGCAACACGACGAACAACGGAACAAAATACATCGCCTTCGTTCCATTGGTTGCCCGATAGTTCACCAGCCATACTCGCGTAGCCACGCAAAATTACGGCGAAACCATTGACGCGCTCACAAGAACGAGTGTTCATCTTGTGTGGCATCGCACTTGAACCCACTTGGCCTTCTTTGAAACCTTCAGTGACAAGTTCGTGTCCAGCCATCAAGCGAATCGTGGTGGCGAAACTACTAGGGCCTGCGGCAAGTTGAACAAGAGAGGTCACGGTGTCGTAGTCCACCGAACGCGGGTAGACCTGACCAACGCTTGTGAAGACATTTGTGAATCCGAGATGCTGAGCAATTCGCTGTTCGAGATCAGCCAACTTGTTGGCATCTCCATCAAGTAAATCGAGCATGTCTTGGGCTGTACCGACTGGTCCCTTAATTCCGCGAAGCGGATAGCGGGCAATCAAATCTTCGATGCGAGCGATGGCGACTAGCATTTCGTCAGCCGCACTTGCGAAACGCTTTCCAAGCGTGGTCGTTTGCGCCGCAACGTTGTGGCTACGACCAGTCAGTGCGACGTCTGTGTATCGCACAGCCAGTTCGGTTAGCACTGATGCGGTAGCGACGGCCTTCACATGAGCGAGTTTCAACGAAGCGAGAACTTGCAGCTGCTCGACATTTTCAGTCAGATCGCGACTTGTCATACCTTTGTGGATATGTTCGTGGCCAGCAAGCGCACAGAACTCTTCGATACGTGCTTTCACATCGTGGCGCGAAATTTTTTCACGCTCAGCAATGCTCGCCAAATCAACATTTGTGATGACGGCTTCATAGGCTTCAATGACACCGTCCGGAACTGCAATGCCCAAATCTTTTTGGGCTTTTAGAACTGCAATCCACAATTGACGCTCAAGAACAATTTTGTTAGCAGGTGACCAGATTTCGGCCATTGAGGTAGACGCGTATCGTGCAGCGAGAACATTAGGTGTAACTGGTTTGCTCATGGAACGTGAATCTCCCCTTTAGCTGCCTTTAACGCGATGTCAGAACGATGATGCTCCCCCGCGAATTCAATTGTCTCAACAATGTCGTATGCATGTACACGCGCTAGGGCCAAATCCGCGCCGGTTGCTGTCACTGACAGAACTCGACCACCGCTGACAACCAATTCACCATTCGCACTTCGAGATGTTCCTGCGTGATACACATCAACTGCATCCGTTGCAGATTCGACTGGACCGCTGATAACAGCACCTGATACTGGCGACTCTGGGTAGCCTTCGCTGGCCATTACAACCGTGACGGCAGACTCATCCCGCCATTCCAAAGCTGGTAGCGATTCAAGTGTGCCTGTTGCACATGCCATCAACGCGGACGACAGCGGTGAAGCTAAACGCGCTAGTACAACTTGTGTTTCTGGATCACCAAAGCGAGCGTTGAATTCAATAACTCGAGTACCTCGAGTTGTGAGGGCAAGCCCGGCGTACAGCAATCCACTGAACGGTGTACCGCGGCGAGCCATTTCATCAATCATCGGCTGCAGAACCGTGCGAGTCACTTCTGACACCAAATTCGCAGGCGCCCACGGGAGCGGCGTATACGCACCCATTCCCCCTGTGTTGGGACCACGATCATCATTGTGGACGCGTTTGAAATCTTGCGCAGGTGATAGCGGAACAATTGTTGAGCCATCGCTGATGCCAAACAAACTTACTTCTGGTCCATCGAGAAATTCTTCGATAACGACCGCGCCACCTGGTCGGCCTTGAATACACGCTCGTGCATGCGCGATAGCTTCATCGCGATCTAACGTGACGACTACACCTTTACCCGCGGCAAGTCCGTCATCCTTCACAACATATGGAGCGCCAAACGCATCAAGTGCGCCATCGATTTGAGTTACATCCGTGCACAAATGTGCAGCGGCGGTAGGAACGCCTGCAGATTGCATGACGTCCTTTGCAAACGCTTTACTTCCCTCAAGTTGAGCAGCGGACGCAGAGGGGCCGAAGACTGCAAACCCCGCTGAACGAAGAACATCAGCGACACCAGCAACGAGTGGTGCTTCGGGTCCGATAACGACTAAGTCCGCGGAAAAATCCGTAGCCAGGGCCGTTACGGCTTCGCCGTCCGTGGGAACAACAGGTGCGATGTCACAATCCAAAGCAATTCCGGGATTTCCAGGCGCACACAAAACTTCAACGCCCTGGTCCTTGAGTAGCGTGCGAGCTAGCGCGTGTTCACGAGCGCCGGAGCCAACTACAAGGATTCTCACTGTCCTATTTTAGTGGAATTAGCGCATGACTAAACGCCCAGCAAGATGCGCCAACTCCCGCAAAATGGGCAAAAAGAAAGCCGACCACACCCTCATGGAGTGCAGTCGGCTGACTTCTTGAAATTAAGCGCCGGTGTAGAACTGGTCCATACCTGCGATGACCTCGTCGAGGATGGCCAGGCCTTCCTTGGCTTCGGTTTCAGAAACGTTGCATGGTGGAACAACATGCAAACGGTTGTAGTTTGCGAACGGCAATAGGCCAGCCTTCTTAGCCTCACTGACGAGGTACGTCATTGCCGGGGATGTGCCGCCGTAAGGAGCAATCATTTCCTTAGTCGCGCGATCGGAAACGAAATCAACTGCCCAGAAAGTTCCTAGACCGCGAACTTCACCAATAACACGGTGACGTTCAGCCATGTCACGAAGCGCTGGACCAATGACGTTTTCGCCAATGTGCTTTGCGTTTTCGACAATCTTTTCTTCCTTCATGGCATCGATTGTTGCCACGATTGATGCAGCAGCAATCGGATGTCCTGAGTAAGTAAGTCCACCTGGGAATACGCGTTCGTCGAATGTGGCAGCAATCGGATCACTGATGACTACGCCACCAACTGGGATGTAACCACTGTTTGAACCCTTAGCGAAAACAATCAGGTCTGGCTTAACACCATAGTTGTCGAGTGCGAACCATTCACCTGTGCGACCAAAGCCACACATGACTTCATCAAGAATCATCACGATGCCATTGTCATCACATAGCTTGCGAACACCCTCAAGGTAACCGGGTGGTGGTGCAAGTACGCCTGCGGTACCAACAACAGTTTCCATCAGGATTGCGCCGATAGTTGATGCACCTTCGTACTTGATTACTTCTGCAAGGTGCGCGAGCGCGCGTGCTGATTCTTCTTCTGGTGTTGTTGCCCAGAATGAACTGCGGTAAAGATGCGGGCCAAAGAAATGTACGTGGCCAGAGGCGTACTCGTTTGGCCAACGACGTGGGTCACCTGTTGCAGTAATCGCACTGGTCGTGTTGCCGTGGTACGAACGATAGAACGACATGATCTTGTGCTTGCCGGTGTGAATGCGCGCCATGCGGATTGCGTTTTCAATACCGTCTGCGCCACCGTTGGTGAAGAACACTTTGTTGAAACCGTCAGGTGCCAAATCAGCAATGCGCTTTGCAGCTTCGCCGCGTGCTTCGTTGGCATGCTGTGGCGCAACAGTGGCAAGTATTGCTGCCTGTTCCTGAATTGCCGCTACAACCTTGGGATGCTGATGGCCAATGTTGGTATTCACCAATTGGCTTGAAAAGTCGAGGTAGCGTTTGCCATCAAAGTCCCACATGTATGAACCTTCGCCGGAGGCGATAAGCATGGGGTTAAGTGCACCTTGTGCGCTCCATGAATGGAATACGTGTTCGCGGTCGTTCTTAAGAACTTCGGCGCCACGTGCTGGATCTGCGGTGAAGGACATTGCCACTCCTTGAGAATCGGTTCGGCACAATGCTACGCCTATCCCCGAGGAGTTGGTGCTGCCCTACCAATCAATGCCTTGGTATGAAATGAGCGTCACAAATGGGGTCGAAACTAGCGCTGTACATCCAGGTTCAGGTTTGGCCAGCGTGATTCAAGGACCACCGCGGTTCCATCCGAAAGTTTGGACTTTTGTAACCCATCAGCATTGAAGTTTGCTGGGTCAAGCCACGCTTCGAATGCTGGCTGAACTGTTGCCCAATCGCGATCCAGAATCGCAAACCACGCGGTGTCGCGATTGTGGCCCTTGACCATCGACATCTGTCGGAAGAGGCCTTCGAAAGACATACCCAAACGCATTGCAGCATTTATTGACGGTTGGTTCAGTGAATTGCATTTCCATTCGTAACGGCGGTAACCCATGTCGAATGCGTGCTTCATCATCAAATACATCGCCTCGGTCGCGATGGGTTTTTGCTGAATGACAGGTGAGAACGTAATCCAACCAACTTCAATTGAGCTGTTATTCGGATCGACGCGCAAATACGATGCGACACCTACGGCCTTGCCCGATGAACTATCGATGATTGCGTAAAAAAATGGATCAGCCTTGTGGTGTGCACCTTCGACCCAAGTGCGATATTCATCGGCATTCGCAAAGGGGCCTTGTGGCATATATGTCCACAAACGCCCGTCGGTATCTAGCGCGAATACGTTCCACAAGTCGGCTGCATGCTTGTCGGCATCAAGCGCTTCAAGGTGACAGTAACGGCCCGTCAATACAACCGATTCATCCGGAAGTGCAGGACGCTGGATATCGGCTGGCAAAGGCACGCCGATTGGATCGCCAAATTCGTTAGGCACAGAACTAATACGCATGGTTTAAACGTATCGGATGAACTGATTGGGCACTAAGCCCACGCCAGAGAAATTACTAGCTGGAATGCAGCAAGTCGTTGATGCTGATAGTTGCATCACGATCTTGTCCAACACCAATTGCACTGATGCGCGCACCACTTTGTTCCTCGAGGAACTTCACATATGCGCGAGCATTTGCTGGCAAATCCTCCAGCGTCTTGGCACCAGTGATGTCTTCCGACCAACCTGGAAGGTATTCATAAATTGGTTTAGCGTGATGGAACTCGGTCTGAGTCATTGGGAGTTCATCGCTGCGGGTGCCATCAATGTCATACGAAACACACACAGGAATCTTTTCCCAGCCAGTGAGCACATCGAGCTTGGTTAAGAAAATATCCGTCAAACCATTGATACGCGTTGCATAGCGAGCAACGGGGGCATCAAACCATCCGCAACGACGGGCGCGACCAGTAGTCACACCACGCTCTCCACCGATTGTGCGAAGTGCTTCACCATCAGCGTCATTAAGTTCAGTTGGGAATGGACCAGAACCAACACGGGTTGTGTACGCCTTCAAAATTCCAACAACACCATTGATGCGCATTGGACCAATGCCTGATCCTGCACAAGCGCCACCCGCCGTTGGGTTCGATGATGTGACGAATGGGTAGGTGCCGTGATCAACGTCGAGCAGTGTGCCCTGTCCACCTTCAAGCAATACGACCTTGTTGTCATCAAGTGCGCGATTCAGAATCAATGATGTGTCAGCAATCAACGGACGCAAACGGTCGTTGTACTGCATCAAATCTTCGACAACTTCATCAACAGAAATTGCGCGGCGATTGAAGACCTTAACGATGACTTGGTTCTTGCTCATCAAAGAACCTTCAACTTTGGCGCGTAGAATTTTTTCGTCAAACAAATCTTGGATGCGAATGCCAAGGCGTGAAATCTTGTCCGCATATGTTGGACCAATACCGCGACCAGTTGTTCCAATCTTGGAATTGCCCAGGAAGCGTTCAGTGACCTTGTCGAGTGTGACGTGGTAGCTCGTAATCAAATGTGCGTTTGCGCTGATCAGGAGCTTTGAACAGTCAATGCCTTGAGCTTCGAGTTCGTCGATTTCCTGGAACATAACACCAGCATCGATGACGACACCGTTACCAATCACAGGTGTGACCTCAGGAGTCAGGATTCCACTCGGAAGTAAGTGAAGCGCAAACTTCTTGTCGCCGATGACGACAGTGTGGCCAGCGTTGTTTCCACCTTGGTAACGCACACAGTAATCAACTCGGCTTCCGAGTAAGTCTGTAGCTTTACCCTTACCTTCGTCTCCCCATTGGGCACCAACTAGCACGATGGCAGGCACGGCGATCTCCTCGATTAATCTTGCGCAACTAGATAAGGCTAGTGCTTTTAAATTGTAGGACTGTCAGGACCTCAGTGAACCAGTGCAGCCGTGGCTGCTGGGTCACAATCAGTCAAGAATTGTGAGCAACGAGTGGCTTCTTCAGTCTCGTTGATGGCTTGCGCGGCACGGGCAAGGGCCGCCAGACAACGCAGGAAACCCTGGTTCGGCTCGTGACTCCAAGGAACTGGGCCGTGACCTTTCCAACCATTTCGACGTAAAGCATCAAGGCCGCGGTGGTATCCAACACGGGCAAATGCGTAGGACTCAATGGTGCGCTTTTCGCCCCACGCTTGATCTGCAAGAACTGCCCACGCCAAACTGCTGGTCGGGAATTGAGCGGCAACATCTTCAGGTGTTCGACCCGCCGCCAGAGCGTCTACCGCAGATGTATCTGCAGGCAGAAATGTTGGCGGCGGACCGTCCAAAAGACTTTCACCAATTGTCATTACTTGATGCGCGTTCCGGTTGAACGAAGGTCTTCGCATGCCGCAGTCACACGAGCAGCCATGCCAGCTTCGGCAAGCTTTCCGTATGCGCGTGGATCGTAGGCCTTCTTGTTGCCAACTTCGCCATCGATTTTGAGTACGCCATCGTAGTTCTTGAAGATGTGGTCAACGATTGGACGAGTAAACGCGTACTGGGTATCCGTGTCGATGTTCATCTTGATGACACCGTAATCAAGTGATTCGCGAATTTCAGAAAGCAATGAACCCGATCCACCATGGAATACAAGGTCAAGTGGCTTTTCCTTCGTGTTGTGCTTTGCCTGCACTGCATCCTGAAGTTCCTTCAAGATCGATGGAGTCAACACAACATTGCCTGGCTTGTACACGCCGTGCACGTTTCCGAATGTTGCTGCAACAAGGTAACGACCGCGATCGCCAAGACCAAGCTTGTCCACCATGGCAAGTGCGTCTTCTGGTGTTGAGAAAAGCTTTGCATCATGCTTTGCTTCAATGCCGTCTTCTTCGCCACCGACGACGCCGATTTCGATTTCAAGGATTGTGCGAGCTGCTGCACACTTGTCGAGCATTTCGTCAGCGATGTCGAGGTTCTCACCAAGTGACACGGCGGAACCATCCCACATGTGCGACTGGAACAACGGTTCTTGACCGTTCTTCACACGCTCTGCGGAAATCGCTACCAACGGGCGCATAAAGCCATCAAGCTTTTCGGCAGGGCAATGGTCCGTGTGAAGTGCAATGTTGACGTTGTAGTGCTTCGCAATCGAATGCGTGAACTCTGCAAGAGCAGCTGCACCAGCAACCATGTCCTTTACAAGTTGACCTGAAGCGAATTCGGCGCCGCCCCATGAAACTTGAACGATGCCGTCAGATTCGGCTTCTGCAAAGCCACGAATCGCAGCAACAATGCTCTGTGATGATGTGCAGTTAATTGCAGGGTAGGCGAAGGCACCGGCCTTTGCGCGGTCGAGCATCTCGTTGTAGACCTCGTTGGATGCAATAGGCATATTTGTTCTAACTCCTAGAAAAGGTGGTTTTTGCGGGCTAGAGGGCGCCGTTGCCCGTGTCCCTATTCTGTCATGGATAGAGTCGAAAGGTGATGACACCTGCATTAGTTGCCCATTCAGTCGCTGTAATCCATACCGGACTACTGAGTCCCGAAGGTTTAATGAAGGATCTCGGTCCCTGGGCTCTCTTGGGTGCGTGTGTGATTTTGCTCGTGGAATGCGGCCTTCTCGTTGGCTTGGTTTTGCCAGGCGATTCTTTGTTGTTCATTGTCGGTCTGCTCTTAGCAAATGGATTTATTTCAACGCCGTTAGCACTGGCACTCTTTGCGCTATCTATTTCTGCAGTTGCCGGAAACCTATTGGGCTACTGGACTGGCGTCAAAGTTGGTCCCGCACTTTTCAAGCGCCCAGATTCGCGATTCTTTAAGCAAGAATATGTTGCGCAAACAAATGCATTTTTTGAAAAACACGGCAATCGCGCAATCGTCCTGGCGCGCTTTGTGCCGATTGTTCGTTCACTCATTACCGCTGTCGCTGGCATCGCCCGCATGGACTACAAGCGGTTTGCCACTTACAGCACTATCGGTGGCATCGCGTGGGTATTGATTTTGACGCTAGCTGGATACTTCCTCGGTGGAATAAACGTCATTAAGAACCACATTGATCTTGTGACTATCGGACTTGTTGTGCTCAGCACAATTCCGATTTACTTCGAAGTGCGCAAGCAAGCTAAGAAATAGTTTTTACAATCCAAGGTCTGGCAAGTTGTAGGCGTATAGGTACTGAAGACCAGTTGCTTCAACGGCAGGTGCCGCAGCGCGTTCAACAATGACAGCAACACCAACAACTTCGGCACCAGCTTCACGGAGTGCTTCAACTGCAGTCAGTACAGAACCGCCTGTTGTGCTGGTGTCTTCAACCGCAAGCACTCGGCGACCTTTAACATCTGGTCCTTCAATACGACGCTGAAGCCCATGAGCCTTTTCCGCTTTACGTACGACAAATGCATCAAGCTTTCGTCCCTGTGCCGCAGCGGCGTGCAACATGGCAGTCGCAACTGGATCTGCACCCAGAGTTAGTCCACCAACAGCATCAAAATCCAGGTCCTTTGTCACATCAAGCATGACGCGGCCAATGATTGGTGCTGCCTGCGAATCTAAAGTGACGCGACGTAAGTCGACGTAATAGTCAGCTTCCTTGCCACTTGAAAGGGTGACCTTGCCGTGAACAACGGCTTTGTCGATGATTTGCTGACGGAGTGCTTCGCGATCTGACATGTGCCTAGCCTATTTCAGACCGTTCACCACTCGAACACGCAAGTGCCAATTCGGAGCATGTGGTGCACTTTACGTGCAGTTAAACATGGCACAGGATTCACTCGCTGTGCCGATAAACATGGCAAGGTAGGCGTATGCCTGCGCTCGCGTTTCTGCCCACAATCGATTCCCAAAATCCTTGGGTGGCGCAGGTCCGGCTCGCAGCAACACCTTTTGTTATCTCGGCACCTCAACAAGGCGTGCGCTGGGTCACCCATGTTTGCGGTGAACTCGCTAAAACGGCCGAGCCGCTCGTACTTATTTTTGACGGCGAATCAAGCGTCCATTCCCCTGCTGTTGGGTTTAGCCGCAAGTCGCTTCGTCGTCCAGCTATCGGTTATGTACTGATTGACCCTGTGTTGCCAACAGTTGGTGGTGAATATGGTGACTGGCCTGATGCACCCGTGACTGTCATCATTACGCAACCGGATACCGACCGTGCCCGAGAGACCAACTTGCAGGCACGTTTGCGCGGCTGGAAGATCACCAACGATTCAGTTCAAAGTGTGTTGAATACTTTTTAGCGTTTGCGTTCAACATTCGAAATTACTCGCACAAATGGGCGAGGCAAATACTGAGCAACTAAAGCAAGCACTTTGTACTGAGTACCTGCAACGCTCACTGGCCTGCGTTTTGCAAAATCGCGTAGTGATTTTTCGACAACATGATTTACGTCTAACCACATCCAGCGCGGAATGGTTTCCGTTTCCATGTTGGCGCGCTCATGAAATTCCGTACGTGTAAACCCTGGGCACACAGCAATGACGTGCACTTTCGAATCTTTATGTTGAGTGGCAAGCGATTCACTAAAAGTAGTTACCCACGATTTAGCAGCACTGTAAGTTCCGCTCGATAACCAACTCGCTACCGAACTGACATTTATAACGCCACCATGGTTTCGTTCCAACATTCCCGGAAGTGTTGCATGAGTAATTCGCATAACCGCAGTCACAAGTACGTCGAGCATTACCTGCTCGTCTTCAACAGTGCTTGACGTAAATGCTTCATTCAATCCAAAGCCAGCGTTGTTCACGACAAGTTCGATGTCGTCTTGAGCTGCACGCTTGGCAACACGATCAACCGCAGCACGGTCAGAAAGATCTGCGCCCAAGACTTCGACGTTGATCCCAAACTTCGAGATGCACTCCTTGGCAATGTCTTGAAGACGAGATTCGTTGCGCGCAACGACAACTAAATCAAAACCACGGTTCGCGAGTGCATGAGCGTATGCGAGACCAATTCCGGCGGTTGCGCCAGTTACTAAAGCGGTGGGCATCTGACGATCCTACAAATCAAGTTCGAGCACAGGACTGTGCGATCGTGACACACAGAGCAAAATGGTTTTACCGGCTGCTTGCTCTTCGTCGCTAAGTAACATGTCACGATGATCCGGCGTTCCAGCAATTACTCGCGTCTCACATGTGCCGCAGATGCCATCTCGACATGAGTTGTCTGGATAAATGTCAGCGCGCTCAAGCGAATCAAGGATTGTGCGACTTTCTTCAACAACAACTTCTTGTCCAGTCGAAGCAATCTTGACGATGAAAGATTTTGGCGGGTTCAACTCACTCACGGCACCCACCTGAGGGCTTGTTCCGTCATTGGACTGATTTGAATCACAATCACTCGGGTGAGTTCGGGTGATGGTGTGACAAAGAGTGTCTCATCGTCTTCGCCTTCAATGACAAATGTGTCACCAGATGTCAGCCAACGTTTCCACACGCCATTGGGTGCGACTACGAGAGCTTCCCCAAACAATGGAATGACTACAACTTCACTGCCGCCTATACGCAGTACCTCGAGTTGTTCATTCTTTTCCGCGATGCGCACTTCGATGGACACAAATGCCGGATCAAAAGCAACTGCTAGCGAACAACGTTGGGCAACATCGATGTCCAACACTTCACAGGTATACGAACTGCGATCAGCGCCCAGAGGAAACCATGACTGCACATCACCAACAACTGCAGCTACCGACCACTTCCAGCGGTCGCCTCGGCCGTGTGTATCGGGGCAGGCCGCCAACTGGTGCGTCTCCACTTGTCCCGAGAAGCTCGTCCCGCGTTCAAGCATCCACATAATTAGTGCGACGTCGCAGTTACGGCCGCGTCACGAAATTGTGCTTCAGCATCGAGTAACTGCTTCATAATGCGTCGTGCTTTCGCAACTCCCGCATCTTGAGCAATCAACACATCGTGAACATTGCTTGGTCGAGTTGATAAACCAATTTCTTGAAGACGTAATGCGTCCGCATCTTCATCAAGAACTGTCGCCAGTCCTTCTTGTAAATCTGCAGTTGCTTGCACATCATCAATAGCAAAATTGCGTGCAAAGCAGTAGTAATACCAACTTGTATTCGCAGTGATCGGTGTGATGCCATTGAGAACTTTGATGAGGTAGCCCTCTTCACGGGGACGACCAGCGCCAGTGATTCCAGAATGCAAGATGTGGTAATTCGGTACATGAAATTCTGTGCAGTGGAAGCGATCGAAAAGTCCATCAAGACCCATTGTTTTCGCATACAAGGGTGGCGGAGCCACATTTGGCATCAAACGATCGGCAGAGACAACCGTGCCCTCTACTTCAACGGTGATGCCGTGCTTATAGATATAGTCATCGCCTACCGTGCTGGTGTGAATAAACGACTCGTGAGTCAGGTCCAACAGGTTGTCATGAATCAAATCTGCCCGGCATTCAAAAAGATAGCTGTGGGTGTTGGCAGCCCACGCTGGATCATTCATGTAATGGGTATCAGGAATTTGCGATTCATCGGCAAGACTCTTATCGCCAGTCCATACCCAAATCCAGCCATCTTTCTCAACAACCGGAAAACTGCGAACTACTGCGCGTTCCGGGATTGTTGACTGCGCAGGAACACGTGTGCAGGTTCCTGCGCCATCAAAAGTGAACCCGTGATATCCGCACTCGATTGTGTCGTCGTGTGTCACACCCGCCGACAGTGGGTAGCCACGGTGAGGGCAGCGATCTTCGAGAATTCGTACTTGTCCAGACACATTTCGGTACAGCACCAATGGGATTTCACAAACCATTCGCTTCACTGGCGTAGTTGTCACTTCATGACTCCACGCTGTGACATACCAGGTGTTCAAAACATACATAGCGTCTCCTCTTGGGTTCACGCTACCGAATACCGGCCAGTTTCGTAGGCAGAATTATGCGCGGCGGTTGGGGCGCCACACAACTACTGCTGTTGATGGTCCAATTGACTCGCGAAGACGAATATTTTCCTTGAGCGCACGTTCGAGTTGCTCTTCAAGAATCAGAATGCGCATAATTCCAGCAAGCGTGATTCCTTCATTAGAAAGTTTCGTCACTTCGCGCAGGCGATTGATGTCACGTAATGAGTACAAACGGTTGCGGCCGATTGAACGTCCAGGAGAAACAAGACCAAGGCGGTCGTACTGTCGTAATGTTTGTGGGTGCAGCCCAGCTAGCTGTGCGGCAACTGAAATAACATAAACCGGCACTTCATCATCGTGTTCAAACTCATTCATCAGTTGAGCTCTTTCGTGAGTCAGTTGTGTTGCCAGTCTTGCGCATCAATTCTTCGCGAGGATCGAAATCTGATGTTTCGGCAGCGAATTCCGCAAGCGCCTTCAGGGCAGCACTCGAGAGATCCTTCGGTACTGCAATATCGACCGTCACAATCAAATCGCCAGTCTTATGGGCCGCAGCTACGCCTTTGCCACGTGCGCGGAACTTTGCGCCCGTCTTCGTCCCCGCGGGAATACGAATGGTTACTGGCTGACCAGACAGAACGGGCACTTTGATGTCTGCGCCATTGACCGCTTCATCAAACCGGACTGGCACAGTGACCGTGAGGTTGTCGCCATCGCGACCAAAAACAGGGTGCGGAACTACTGCAATGTTGATCAACAAGTCGCCAGCAGGCGCGCCGGGTTCCCCTGGCTGACCCTTGCCTCGCAAACGAATCTGCTGCCCGTTCTTCACACCGGCGGGGATGCGCGTGGAAACATTTCCCGTTGATAATGTCAACGATTTTGTTGCCCCAAAAATAGAATCATCAAAACTAATTTTGATTGAGGTTTCTAAGTCGCTACCGCGCCGTGGTCCACGTCGACCTCCACCGCCACCAAATAGCCCGCCAAAAATGTCTGACAGATCGCCAAAGCCTTGACCACCGCCGCCGAACATATCTTCGACATTCGGTCCGCCTGGTCGTCCACCTGCAGGTCCGCGGCGCCCTGCACCAAAACCTGCGGCGCCCATGCGTCGCGCATCGTCATATTCAGCACGTGACTTCGAATCCGAGAGCACGTCATATGCTTCAGAAACTTCTTTAAATTTTTCTTCAATTGCCTTGTCGCCCTGGTTTGTATCCGGGTGAAGATTTTTTGCTAATTGACGATATGCCTTTTTGATTGCGGCAGCGTCAGCATCTTTGGAGACGCCAAGAATTTTGTAGTAATCCTTTTCGTACAGATCCTTCGCACTCATGGCGCCTCCTTTCAGATGTTGTGTTATTAATTATTCGCTGGCTGCTGTTTCAGGATCAGCAACACTGACAATTGCTGCACGAATTACTCGGCCGGCAAATTCATAACCCGGTTGAAATACGGAAGCACACGTTGACGTGGTGACTTCTGCGCTGAATTCATGCGCAATTGCTTCATGTCTCATTGGATCAAAGGCGTCGCCTGGTTCGCCAAAGGCCTTGAGTCCAAGTCGATTGACTGTTCCTTCAAGTGCCTCGCCGACAGATTTGAATCCGCCCTCAAGTTCGCCATGCGAACGCGCCCGTCCAATGTCATCAAGCACAGGCAGAAGTTCTGCCAACGTATTTGCGACGATTAATTCACGAGCAGCTTCACGATCACGCTCAACGCGTTTACGATAATTCGAAAATTCTGCTTGAAGGCGCTGTAAGTCAGCAGTCAATTCCGCGATGGGATCGGCTTCAGCCGGAGCGGATTGCTCCTCGCCACCTTCCGGTGAACGAGGAGCTCCCGTCTCAGGATCAATCTTGTGATTGTCAGTGATCCTTACGCCATCGGCCTGTTCATCGCCGTGGTCGTGGTCGGTCATTTCTGATCGGCCTCTTCAACGATTTCAGCATCTACAACGTCATCGTCGCCGGCGGGTGCATCTGCTTCACCTTCGGCTTGTGTGTTTGCGTACAACGCAGCACCCAATGCCTGACTTGCGGTGGCTACAGCTTCAACGCCTGACTTGATTGCTTCAAAGTCGTCACCTTCAAGTGCCTTCTTCAGCGCAGCCAATGGCTCATCAACGTTTGCCTTGGCATCTGCTGGAACCTTGTCACCGCTTTCAGCAAGGAACTTTTCAGTCTGGAAAACAAGCGACTCAGCCTGGTTGCGAACTTCCGCTTCTTCACGACGCGTGCGGTCTTCGTCTGCGTGTGCTTCAGCATCCTTCATCATGCGGTCGATTTCTTCCTTCGACAAGCCGCCGCCGCCAGTGATGGTCATCGACTGTTCCTTGCCAGTACCTAAGTCTTTGGCAGAAACGTGAACAATACCGTTGGCATCGATATCGAAGGTCACTTCAATCTGTGGCACGTTGCGTGGAGCAGGTGGCAGACCTGTGAGTTCGAAAGTTCCGAGCTTCTTGTTGTAAGCGGCCATTTCGCGTTCACCCTGGAAAACCTGAATGAGTACGGATGGCTGGTTGTCTTCAGCAGTTGTGAAGATTTCCGAACGCTTCGTTGGGATGGTGGTGTTGCGCTCAATCATCTTGGTCATCAAGCCACCCTTGGTTTCGATACCAAGTGACAGTGGTGTGACATCAAGAAGAAGTACGTCTTTCACTTCACCTTTAAGAACACCAGCCTGAAGTGCAGCACCGATGGCAACTACTTCATCAGGATTAACGCTCTTGTTTGGTTCCTTGCCACCGGTAAGTTCCTTCACCAATTCGGTGACGGCCGGCATACGAGTAGAACCACCAACAAGAACTACGTGATCAATGTCGCCGACTTTGATGCCAGCATCCTTGATGACGTTGTTGAACGGTGACTTTGTGCGATCAAGTAGATCTGCAGTCATCTTTTGGAATTCTGCACGAGTAATTGTCACATCCATGTGAAGTGGACCGGCATCCGAAGCTGTGATGTATGGAAGGTTGACGTTTGTCGACTGTGATGACGACAATTCAATCTTTGCTTTTTCAGCAGCTTCACGAAGTCGCTGAAGTGCGACCTTGTCAGTTGCAAGGTCAATGCCGTTAGACATCTTGAATGCACTGACCAAGTGATCCACTACGCGCTGATCCCAGTCATCGCCACCGAGGTTGTTATCGCCACTTGTGGCTTTCACTTCTACGATGCCTTCACCAATTTCGAGCAGTGAAACGTCGAACGTTCCGCCACCAAGGTCGAATACAAGAATTGTTTGTTCGGTATCGCCCTTGTCCAAACCATATGCAAGAGCTGCAGCGGTTGGCTCGTTGACGATACGCAGGACGTTCAGACCAGCGATTTGGCCAGCGTCTTTCGTAGCCTGACGCTGAGCGTCATTGAAGTATGCAGGAACTGTGATGACCGCATCGGTGACAGTTTCGCCCAAGTACGCTTCAGCGTCGCGCTTCAACTTCTGAAGAACGCGGGCAGAAATTTCTTGTGCGTTGTATTTCTTGTCATCGATGGCAACATTCCACGATGTCTCGCCAATGTGGCGCTTCACCGAACGAATTGTGCGATCGACGTTAGTGACTGCCTGGCGCTTGGCGACTTCGCCGACCAGAACTTCACCATTCTTTGCGAATGCGACGACACTGGGTGTGGTGCGTGCGCCTTCTGCGTTTGCGATGACGGTGGGTTCGCCACCTTCAAGAACTGCAACCACCGAGTTGGTGGTTCCCAGGTCAATGCCTACGGCACGGGACATGTGTTGCTCCTTATAAGAGTTGGTATGACTCAAGTGTTCCCATATTAAGTGACCTGAAACCTATCGTGTCAAATCAGTTGAGTCGGGTTCGCTCAAGGCAAAATGTACAACCTAAAGGGTTTTTGCTTTATTCCCGGGCTGGCGTGGTCAAAATCGGGCATTTTTCATGCCTCACCCAGTTTCTGACAGACCAACCTTTACCAATACTCTTGGCAGGTGCGCGTAGCCCAATTCGACTCATTTGGATCACCTCTCTATATAGATGAGCGACCAATTCCCACGCCTCGGCCACACGGGGTCATCATCAAAGTCGAAGCAACTGGCTTGTGCCGAAGTGACTGGCACGGATGGCAAGGTCACGACGATGACATTAAAGAGTTCCCGCACATCCCCGGTCACGAATTTGCAGGCACCATTAGCGACGTTGGCAGCGACGTAACCAAATGGAAAGTGGGCGACAGGGTCACCGTTCCATTCGTCAGCGGTTGCGGAGAATGCGTAGATTGCCTCGAAGGAAACGCGCAAGTGTGCTTCTTCCAATGGCAGCCCGGCTTCAACGGACCTGGCAGTTTTGCTGAATACGTGCGCGTGCCCAACGCTGACTTCAACGTAGTTGCACTTCCTGACGATGTCTCATTTGAAACAGCCGCAGCACTTGGGTGTCGCTTTGCGACGTCATATCGAGCAATCGTTCAAGTCGCACAGGTGAAGCCCGGCGAACTTGTTGCAGTGTTCGGCTGTGGCGGTGTGGGGCTGGCAGCAATCATGATTGCAGCATCTCGTGGAGCAACCGTTGTTGGTGTTGACACCTCACACCATGCTCGCGATCGAGCACGGCTTGCAGGTGCTGAAGTTGTTCTTGATTCAATCCACGACGATGTACCAAAAGTTGTTAAGGCGATGAATTCGCGAGGTGCAGACGTCACCGTTGACGCTCTGGGCTCCATTGCCACAGCGAAACTTGCAATTGAAACTCTGCGCCGACTCGGTCGCCACGTACAAGTCGGTTTGTTGCCTCCTGCACAAGTGCAAGATCAAGCAACCATTCCAATGCACCTCGTTATCGGGCGCGAGCTCTCTGTAATGGGAAGCCATGGAATGTCAGCGGCAACGTACCCTGACATGCTTGCTGACATCAGCAGCGGAAAATTACGCCCGGAAACCTTGGTAGAGCGACTCATCACTCTCGAAGAAGTTCCTGCGGCACTTGAGCAAATGGGTACAAACCCGTTGCCAGGTATCACTGTCATCAAGCCCTAGGTTTTTTCGTCAGTTCATTGCTAGCCTGAACCCGTGGCCAAGGTAAAAGCAGATTCACTCAAAGACTTACGACTACGACGAAGCGCAAAGTGGCGCGGATTTGAATCCGATGTGTTGCCATTGCCCGTCGCCGAGATGGACTTTCCCATCGCAAAGCCCATCCAAGACGAATTGATTGACATGATCAAGCGTTCAGACACAGGCTACGGCGGAATCATTCCTGAGCTTCCTGCCGCGTTTGCTGGCTTTGCAAAACGTCGATGGGACTGGGATGTTGACGTAGATCAATTCCATCTTGCAACCGACGTCGGCGTTGCTGGCGTTGAAATTCTGCGCCTCGTCACGCAACCCGGTGACAAAGTAGTTTTGAACTCCCCTGTGTACATGAATTTCTTTACCTGGATCAAAGAGGTCAAATGTGAGCCTGTCGATGTTCCGCTAATTCCAGCGAACGGCGAATGGGCTTTGGATGCCACAGCACTTGAAACGGCATTCGCCGATGGAGCAAAGGCATTCATCCTGTGCCATCCGCATAATCCAGTTGGACACGTATTTAGTCGCGAGGAATTAGAAAAAATCGCGCACCTAGCTGCAAAGTACAACGTGCTTGTTATCAGTGATGAGATTCACGCGCCGCTGACATTTGCCGAGGCGCAATTCATTCCATACCTTGCAGTAAATGATGAAGCCCGAGCACACGGTGTTTGCATAACGTCCGCAAGTAAATCTTGGAATTTAGCGGGCTTGAAATGTGCACAAATTATTTCGCAGGATGCTGCAATCAACGACCTGCTCGCGGGTCTGCCAATCAGCACCACCTGGCGCGCATCATTGTTCGGTGGCTGGGCAAGTGTTGTTGCCTACAACGAAGGAACAAAATGGCTCGACGCTGTCATGGACAACTTAGATGAGAACCGAGAATACCTAGCCAAAGTCATCAAAAAATACTTGCCAAAGGCAAAATATTCAATTCCCCACAGCACCTACCTAGCCTGGATTGACTTACGGGCCTACGAAATTGAAAAACCAGCCGACGCACTTCACGAAAAAGCGCGAGTAGCACTCAGCCATGGTGAAGAATTCGGAACCACCGGAGAAGGTCACGTGCGGCTGAACTTTGCAACAAGCAAAGCCAACATCAAAGAAGCCATCAAGCGCATGGCTGAAATCCTCGAACACTAAGACAGAAAGTTCAACATGGCGAACCTTGGCATGATCACAGTCGTCGTCGACAACTACGACGAAGCAATCGAGTACTACACCACAGCGCTTGGTTTCACCCTTGTCGAAGACACCACAATGTCAGAAACAAAACGTTGGGTAGTCATCGCACCAGACCCAACACAAGGCGCAGCGCTCCTTATCGCCGAAGCGACCACACCAACGCAACAAACCGCAATCGGAAATCAAACCGGCGGACGTGTCGGATTCTTCCTCTACACCGATAACTTCGACCGCGACTACGCTCGCATGGCCGAACACAACGTGCAATTCACCGAACAACCACGCAACGAAGACTTTGGCAAAGTAGTCGTATTCGCTGATAAATACGGAAACCTTTGGGACTTCATCGAACGGCGATAACAAAGCAGAGGATTACGTGCACTAATCCTGCCCATTCACTTCGTGAACCCCACGGACAATATCTATCCTGCCCATTCACTTCGTGAACCCCACGGACAATATCTATCCTGCCCATTCACTTCGTGAACCCCACGGACAATATTTATTCTGCCCATTCACTTCGTGAATGGGCAGTGCCGACAACCATTCTCACAACAAAACCCGCGCGCTGCGTGCGCTGCTGCTGTAAAAACCCACGCCCCAGTTTTTGGATCTAAATACCCATTGCGACCTTCATTCATCGCAGTTTGATGCGCCGACACAATTGCAGCAAAGTCTTCTCGGTCTGGATCGAGACGACTCACAGCCGGCACCGATAATGGGCGATCAGCAAGCTCGGTGATGCGCTCGCTCAAACTCATAAATCGACCTTACCCAAACCACTCGCATACGCACTTCGTAACCAATAACCTGAGCAACATGACTGAATACCTGGGATACGAAATCAAGACCCCATGGGGACCAATGGCCACAATTGTGGACGTCACCAATAGCCCAGTTGTCATAGGCGCGGCGTTCAGTGACCTGCCCACATTAATTAAAAAGGCAAACGGCAAAATCCCAGTTGTGACCTTTACCAAGGACGCCAAACTTGCCGGTGTCACTGCAGTAGTCAACAACTGGCTTGATGGACAGGTGAATGCCTTCGATTCACTCAAAGTTCGACAGCCTGGCGGCGAATTCATGCAGGAATGTTGGAAGTCGTTGCGAAAAGTTCGTGGCGGAACAGTGTGGAGTTACGCCGAACTTGCTGAAGCCGCGGGCCG
>CANGDT010000005.1 GCA_947452755.1 Actinomycetota bacterium | reverse complement strand
GGCGGCTCAGCAGTTCTCACCGATGTCGTTCCGAGTAAGGCCCTTGTAGCCGTTGGTGAAGCAATTACCGATACTCGCGGTGCCAGCGCAATTGGCGTGAATGCGTCGAACATTTCCCTTGACCTTGGCGAAGTTAATGCCCGAGTCAAAAAATGGGTTGCCACTCAAAGTCGAGACATTTTTGATTCGTTGATCGCTGCGGGTGTTCATGTGATTTCCGGAACTGGACAGCTCCATTCCGAACGTGAAGTCCGAGCAACACATGCCGATGGCAAAGTCGAGGTGCTCAATGCTGACGTAGTGCTTTTAGCTGTTGGTGCACATCCCCGTGAGTTAGACAGCGCCAAGCCAGACGGCGAACGAATCATGACGTGGAAACAACTTTATGAACTTCAGGAATTGCCCGAGCAACTGATTGTTGTGGGCTCAGGTGTCACCGGTGCGGAATTTGCAGGGGCATACCAGGCTTTGGGATCCCAGGTCACGCTCATTTCGTCGCGCGACCAAGTGTTGCCTGGTGAAGATGGTGATGCGGCAGCGGTCATTGAAAAAGCATTCCTTGACCGAGGCATGAATGTGTTAGACCAATCTCGTGCGGTGAGTGTCCAGCGCATCGGTGATGAAGTTGAAGCGACACTTGCCGATAGGCGCATTGTTCGAGGAAGTCATTGTCTGATGGCTGTTGGCTCTGTTCCGAACACTGACAACCTTGGGCTCGAGGCGATAGGCATCGACACAAATGACGCCGGTTTCATTCAAGTGGATGGAGTTTCCCGAACGAGTGTGCGCGGTGTGTACGCAGCCGGTGACTGTACCGGGGTACTGATGTTGGCGTCGGTCGCTGCAATGCAAGGACGTATTGCAATGTGGCATGCACTCGGGGATGCGGTGGCACGTCTCAATTTGGAAACTGTTTCAAGCAACGTATTTACTGACCCCGAGATTGCCACGGTTGGTGTGAGTCAGAAAGACGTTGACTCTGGTGCCTCGGATGCATTAGTTGTGACGTTGCCGCTTGCTACGAATGCGCGTGCAAAGATGCAAGGCATCTCGGAAGGGTTTGTGAAGCTCTTTGCGCTTCCAGAATCAGGTACGGTCGTCGGTGGAGTAGTTGTGGCACCGAAGGCCAGCGAATTAATTTTTGCCATTGCGCTCGCTGTGGAGCATCGCCTGACTGTTGATCAGATGGCCCGCACAATTACCGTGTACCCATCGTTGTCTGGGTCAATTGCGGAAGCCGCCCGACGGCTACATCAACCTAACTAGGTTCAGGCACTTCCCGAACGGCGCTGAAAGACGCGTCGTGATGAACCGGGACTAGCAGTGGCTGAAGCCGACTTGCTTGTTGATGAGCTTGTGCCACCCTTTGTTGACGACTTCGCTTGCTTCTTTTCAAGGGCAGCTTTGAAAGCCGCTTTTGCATCGTCTGGGGTTTCGCCGTTTGTAGCCATGACTTCATTGAACCATGAAAGAGCCGTCATGTGGAACTTCCTACTTTGGCGCTTTTGCAAAATGTTTGGCGGTTGTTAAATCTTCAATGAATCCCTACGTTTAGGGGATTCTCTGCATGATTCAACCTTGAGGTCACTAACGTGGGAACATGACTTCACCCCAGCTAGGTTCACGCACACTCCACTCAGCCCTTGTGAAAGTGCCCCAAGTTACGGCGTTCTTTTGGGTAATCAAGGTATTGGCGACAACAGTAGGCGAAACTTTCGCTGATTACCTCAATAGCACTCTCGGGTTTGGGCTCCCCAAAACCACTTATGTCATCAGCGCGTTACTGATTGCAATGTTGGTCGTTCAGTTTCGTAAGTCGACCTACGTTCCTTGGGTTTATTGGTTAGTAGTCATTCTGATTAGCGTCGCAGGAACACTTGTGACAGACAATCTCACGGATAACTTCGGAGTTCCGCTGACGACTACAACAATTATATTTTCGATTTGCTTAGCAATAACCTTCGTAGTTTGGTACAAATCTGAAGGCACACTCTCGATTCATAGCGTCATCACACGTAAACGCGAGGCTTTCTACTGGCTGGCAATCTTGTTCACTTTTGCACTAGGTACTGCATCGGGAGACTTAGTAAATGAAAAGTTTGCTATCGGATACAGCAAAGGATTTATTCTTTTTGGTGGACTTATCTTGCTGACTTCAGTTGGATTTAGGTTGGGCGTGAATGCTGTGCTGTCGTTCTGGATTGCATATATTTTAACTCGACCTTTAGGTGCCTCACTTGGTGATCTCCTCACCCAGCCAAAGATTGCTGAAGACGGCGGCTTCCCAGGCATGGGTATCGATAAGTACATCGTCAATGGAGTATTCGCGGTCGTCATCGTTGCCTTGGTTACATATCTCCAAATCGCGAAACCAGACGTCATCACTGAAGTAGATGTTACTGAACTTGGAGATATTGACGCGTCAACAATCTGAGTCTTACCTGCTCAGGTCCACTGGACGAGTTAGCCTTACCTTTGAGGAGCCCAGATGCCACAGGAATTACATACGCCACAGGAACTCACTGAGCTTTTTGCTCGTACAAAGTCTGTTGCCGTTGTTGGCGCATCCGACAATCCGGCGCGGGCAGCCTACGGAGTTGGTGCGTATTTACTTGAGGTTCCAGGGTGGACTGTGTGGTTTGTAAATCCGAACGCAGAAACAGTACTGGGCCAACCTGCGTACGCAAGTCTGCAAGATTTGCCAGGAGTTCCTGATTTAGTTGATGTTTTTCGTAAACCGGAAGACTTAGATGAAGTCCTTGCCGGAGCCATTGCGGTTGGAGCAAAAACACTGTGGTTGCAGTTAGGTATCAGTCGTGACGATATTTCAGTCGCCGCGCAAGCAGCAGGTCTAGACGTCGTCATGGATCGCTGCATCTATGTTGACCACAAAAATCTTGTTGCCCGATAGAGATATTGCCTGAACTCGCGACCTAGCATTCACTTCAGTAGTCTTGAGGTCGTTATGGAGAATCTCACCGCGAGCCGCAAACAGATTGTGGCAATCTCAGGCTCGGCAACTGCTCCATCAAAAACCACTGAACTTGTAAAGGCAATCGCTCACCGATACATGACGCATTTTGATGCAGACCTTACCCTCATCGAAATTAACAAAATTGGACCAGCGATGTCGGGTGCACTCACTCGCGCGGACCTCTCACCGGAAAATGTGCACGTTCTTGAACAAATTGAGAACGCAGACCTTTTGATTGTTGGCAGTCCTGTTTATCGCGGAAGCTACACCGGATTGTTTAAGCACTTGTTTGATTTTGTTGACCAATTCGCTCTTGTCGAAAAACCAGTCATGCTCGTGGCAAGTGGTGGGAGCGAGCGTCACTCGCTAATCATTGATCATCAAATGCGCCCGCTGTTTGCATTCTTCCAATGCAACATTGCGCCTCTAGGTATTTACGCAAGTGAAGCAGACTTCCAAGGCAGCGTAGTTTCCAGCGAAGCGCTGCTAGATCGAATTGAACTTGCAGTTGACTTAAGTGTGCGAGCGTTGCCGAAGAGCTTTAGTTCTTAGTAAGCCTGCGCAGACTAATCAACGATGTCGAGCAGAGCGGTTCCGCTCGGCACTGTTGTACCAATTTCTGCGTTCACATTCTTGACAGTTCCTGCCTTGTGAGCAGTGAGCGGCTGTTCCATCTTCATCGCCTCAAGGACAACGACAAGATCACCAGCAGCAACAGTTTGGCCTTCTTCAACCGCCAACTTCACAATCGTTCCCTGCATAGGAGCAACAACTGAATCGCCTGACCCGCCAGCAGCAGCCTTCTTGGCCTTATGCGCTGGCTTCTTGGCTCCCGCTGAACTTCCGCCGCCAACTGACATGTTGGCAGGCAAAATGACCTCAACGCGACGCCCGTTGACCTCAACAGTGACAGGCGTGCGTGACTCAGGTTCATCGACTGCCGACGCATCACCTGAATACGCAGGAATCGTGTTATTGAACTCTGTTTCAATCCAACGTGTGTGCACACTAAACGGTTGAGCTGGGTCTTCGGGTGCAAAAGCAAGATCACTGACAACTGCGCGGTGAAAAGTTAGTGCCGTTGCGATGCCGTCTACTTCAAATTCAGCAAGTGCGCGTCGTGAACGTTCAATTGCTTCCTGTCGGGTGCGACCGGTAACAATCAACTTTGCCAACAGCGAATCGAAGTTTCCACCAATAACATCGCCCTTTTCGAAACCGGAATCTAAGCGAACACCTGGACCACTAGGTGGGTTCCATACGGTAAGTGAGCCTGGTGCTGGCAAGAAACCGCGGCCGGGATCTTCGCCGTTGATGCGAAATTCAATTGAATGTCCACGCAGTTCAGGATCGGTGTAGCCCAGTGCTTGACCCTCGGCGATACGGAATTGTTCACGCACAAGGTCAATGCCTGCGACTTCTTCTGTCACAGGATGTTCAACTTGGAGTCGAGTGTTGACTTCGAGGAATGAAATTGTGCCATCAAGGCCAATGAGGAATTCGCAGGTACCCGCGCCAACGTAGCCGGCTTCTTTCATGATTGCTTTGCTGGATGCGTACAGTTCATCCGTCTGAGCTTGTGAAAGGAATGGAGCCGGTGCTTCTTCGACAAGCTTTTGGTGCCGACGTTGCAGCGAGCAGTCGCGAGTAGACACAACAACCACGTTTCCGTGTTCGTCGGCAAGGCATTGTGTTTCTACGTGGCGAGGGTTGTCTAGGTAACGTTCAACGAAACATTCTCCGCGGCCGAAAGCTGCGACAGCTTCACGAACTGCCGATTCAAAAAGTTCAGGAATCTCTTCAAAGTTGCGGGCAACTTTCAGACCGCGACCGCCACCACCGAAGGCAGCCTTAATTGCGATGGGCAAACCATGCTCTTTTGCGAATGCCACAACTTCGCCGCTGTCTTTGACTGGATCTGGTGTGCCTTGAACTTGTGGTGCACCAGCACGTGAAGCAATATGGCGTGCTGACACTTTGTCACCTAAGTCGCGAATTGCGGCTGGTGGGGGACCAATCCAGATGAGACCAGCATCGAGAACAGCCTGGGCAAAATCTGCGTTTTCCGACAGGAATCCGTAACCAGGGTGAACTGCGTTGGCGCCAGACTTCGCAGCAGCATCGATAATTTTGTCGATAACCAAGTAGCTTTCGGCGGCTGTGTTGCCACCAAGTGCGAATGCAACGTCGGCAACCTTTACATGCTGTGCATCGCGGTCCGGCTCTGCGTACACGGCAACACTTGTGATGCCGGCATCCTTGCAAGCGCGGGCAACGCGAATTGCGATTTCGCCGCGATTGGCAATCAGTACCGAGGTGATCTTGCGTGATGCAGCCACGTAATGCTCCTGTCGTAACGCTTTTGTTAACGCCTTCGTGTAAGTCTATTGGTCAGAAAATGTGCTGTGGGGTATGGCTAGGGCAATGAAAATCTCGAAAAACTATTAGTTTTCCCTTTAATCCCAAAGGTCTGTCCACTCGATACCCATGTCGCGCGTCAATGTGCGCAATAACACCATTGACATCCCAGCCACTGCGGGAGTGTCACCATCCATGGCCTTGATGAATGCTGCGCTGCGGCCTTCATGGGTAAATCCGCCAGCGACGTGGAGCGGTTCACCGCTGGCGACATATCGTTCAATTTCCAGGTCGCTCACTTCATCGAAATCAACTCGCGCACCAGCAACACCAGTGCGCACCTCACCAGTTGCGAGGTCCTTTATCCAATGTCCTGAATTGAGGTAACCAGACTTCCCGCGCATCAATTTCCAGCGCTCGACAGCAACATCTGCAGTTTCGGGTTTACCGTACGGCTTCCCTTCAAATTCGAGCATGGAATCCGCAGCAATAATCAGCAGGTTGCGTTCTGTGGTTACCGTGATGTTGTCGGCCACTGCCTGACCTTTGGCTGTGGCCAACGCAACGACCAATTCACGCGGATGCACGTGCGCCAATTCGGCTTCAATCTTTTCTTCGTCAACGGCGCTGACTTGGATGAGTGGGTTGATGCCGCCATCAGTCAACAGTCGGTAGCGGGATGTAGATGCCGAAGCAAGAAGTACAGTGCGTTTCATGGCTGTGTGAATCGACCGCTATTGAGGAAGTACTGAACGGCGCCACATGCTTGGACCGTAGTGAATGGGTTGCCGAATTGTGCGATGAGGCGCATTCCATTCGGAAGCGATTTTTTCTTCAGGTCGCGCAGATGCTTGCATCGCAGAAATTACGGCAACAAGTGCAGCGAGTTCCTCAGCTGAAGGTTCGCCTTTGACTACGCGCAGGTTCTCACTCACAGCGGAATGTTTCCGTGCTTCTTCGGTGGCAATGATTGACGCTTGCCACGCAATGACCGAAGTGCACGGATGATTGCTGTGCGAGTTTCGTGCGGAAGAATCACGCGGTCGATGTACCCACGCTCAGCCGCCAAGTAGGGGTTTGCGAACTTATCGTCATATTCTTGGGTCAGTTCAGCTCGCTTGGCGATTGGATCTTCTGCTTCAGCAAGTTCCTTGCGATACAAAATGTTCAGTGCGCCGGATGCGCCCATCACAGCAATCTGTGCACTTGGCCAAGCCAAATTAATGTCAGCACCAAGGTGCTTTGAACCCATCACGTCGTATGCGCCACCGTAGGCTTTGCGGGTGATGACAGTTACTAATGGCACTGTCGCTTCTGCATATGCATAAAGAAGCTTTGCACCACGGCGGATGATTCCTTGCCATTCCTGATCGGTACCAGGCAAGAACCCTGGCACATCAACAAGAGTGATTACTGGGACGTTGAAAGCGTCACACGTACGAACAAACCGCGCTGCCTTTTCCGATGCATCGATGTCCAGTGTTCCGGCGAACTGCATTGGCTGGTTAGCCACAATCCCGACAGAGTGTCCTTCAACTCGACCAAAGCCACAAATAATGTTCGGGGCAAACATGGACTGTGTTTCCAAGAAATCGCCATCATCAAGAATCTGTTCAATGACTTTGTGCATGTCGTACGGCTGGTTCGGTGAGTCTGGAATCAACGTGTCAAGAGTGCGATCGTCGTCAGTGATTTCCATGTGCGCTTCAACATCGAAAGACGGCACTTCATCCATGTTGTTGCTTGGGAGGAATCCCAAAAGCCCCTTGACGTACTCAATGGCGTCATCTTCGTCATGTGCCATGTAGTGCGCGACACCTGACTTTGTATTGTGTGTGCGGGCACCGCCGAGTTCTTCGAATTCAACATCTTCACCGGTGACAGTCTTAATGACGTCAGGTCCAGTAATAAACATGTGTGACGTCTTATCAACCATGACGATGAAGTCAGTGAGCGCAGGAGAATAAACGGCTCCACCTGCTGATGGGCCTAGGACCAAAGAGATCTGGGGGATAACACCAGAAGCATGTGTGTTGCGTTTGAAAATTTCTGCATACAAACCAAGTGACACGACGCCTTCTTGAATGCGCGCGCCACCGGAGTCGTTGATACCAATGATTGGAACACCGGTCTTCAAAGCCAGGTCCATAACCTTGACAATTTTTTCACCAAAAACTTCGCCCAGAGATCCACCAAAAACAGTGAAGTCCTGAGCAAAGACGCAAACCTGACGTCCATCGATAGTTCCATAGCCCGTGATGACGCCATCGCCATATGGACGGGACTTCTGCATTCCAAAGTTGTGGCTACGGTGACGCGCAAGCGCATCAAGCTGTTGAAATGAGCCTTCATCCATAAGGCGCTCGATGCGCTCCATGGCTGTGAGCTTGCCCTTGGCATGCTGCTTATCAACGGCTTCCTTGCGGCGACCCGCTGCTTGGGCACGGCGGTGTTCCAAATCGGCAATTTTGCCAGCCGTTGTATGAATGTCGATCGACTTATCGGCGTGGTCAGCGCTCACAGGTACCTCCGTAGTATCGCTTCGTCTACCCTAGCGATGTGACCCCCAAAGTTCCCAGAGCGCGCCTTGATTGTGACCGCATTCATTCAGAAATGTCCCCGGAAGTCCGCGATGCGGTCATTCTGCAGGTCATCGAGTCGGTTGGCTCTACCAATGACGTGGTGGCCGCGCTTGCTTTGGATAACCCCGGCGCATTGCTTGTTGCGTGTACGGCAGACGAGCAGACTGCTGGGCGTGGTCGACTTGATCGCACCTGGACTAGTCCATTCGGTGCTGGTGTTGCGCTCAGTGTCGCGTTTCCTGCTGGAGCCATTGCTCATAGTGCGACGCTGATTCCACTGCATTTTGGGTTACTAGCTGTTCGGGCACTCAGCGATTGTGGTGCCGTCGTGCAACTGAAGTGGCCTAATGACATTGTTATCGACGGTGAAGTCGAAGGATTGCGCAAACTTGGCGGAATACTTTCCACAAAAACAAATGAACTTGTGATTGTTGGTGTGGGTATCAATTTTTCACTTGATGAGAACGAGTTGCCAACGCAGAGTGCGTCTTCACTGTCGCTTGAAGGTTTTTCGGTTTCCCGCGAAGAATTTCTCGGAAGGTTTTTGTCGCTGATTTGGGAAGTACTAAGTGCCGATACTGGCAATGATGGATGGCTTGAGGACTACAAAACGGTCTGCAGCACTCTTGGTCGCGAGGTTACTGTGCACCAAGCTGACGGCACTCATTACTTAGCGCATGCAACGGGCATCGATGAGCACGGCGGATTGGTAATTAGCCGCGATGGTAAACCCGAAGTGGTCACCGTCGGCGATATTGTTCACCTGCGATAGGTATTCACGAATTCAAACCGCGAGTAAGGTTCTTTCATGGCTCGTGTGCTGGTGGTTGAAGATGACTTGGAGATCTCCGGTCCTTTGACGCGCACTTTGCAAAGTGAAGGGCATTCGGTTGCCACGGCAACTGATGGCGGAGTCGCACTTGAAATGGTGCGCCGTGGAACCCCGGACCTCATCATTCTTGATCTTGGTTTGCCGACAGTCGATGGACTAGATGTGTGCCGCACTCTGCGAGCCGGAGGGTTCACTGTTCCTATTTTGATGTTGACTGCGCGGGTAGCCGAACTGGACCTTGTCGTGGGTTTAGACGCAGGTGCCGACGACTATCTGATGAAACCTTTCCGATCCACCGAACTTCTTGCCCGCATTCGCGCGCTACTGCGTCGAGTTGAAGGACATGAACAGGCTCAACTTCACATTAATGAGATTGTCTTGAATCGTGTTGCGCGTTCGGTCATAGTGAGCGACGAGCCGTTAGCGCTCACGTCACGTGAATTTGAGCTGCTCGATTTACTGATGTCCAATGTTGGACGTGTTGTCACACGTCAACAGATTTTGCGCGATTTGTGGAATACCGAATGGGTTGGGTCGACCAAGAATCTCGACATGCACGTTTCTGCACTTCGTCGAAAGCTCGGCGATAGTGGCAGCCACATTTCCACTGTTCGCGGAATTGGTTTCAGATTTGATCCTGAGGCGCAATGAATAGGCGGCTTGAGCGATTATTCATTCTGGTGGGCTTACCAGGCCTAGTCGTTGCAGGGCTTTTTGGATATGCGCTCCAAAAAAAATATTTAGTCGCACATGGTGTCTCGACCGACACGTTTGCGATGGGCTATCACACAGTTGGTTTTCTTGCTGCGATAAATTTCTTGGCTTGCGCACTTGTGTTTGCCTCTGTAGCAATCGCACGTAGGGCTGTCGAACCAATCAATGTGTTGGTTAATGATGTGCGAATAATTGCTCAGGGTGTGCGGGATGTTAATCCTCAAATAACTGGTGTCGCGGATATTGATGGTGCGCTGAGCGAATTACGAACATCCGCGAGTGCGGCACGCAATCGTTTGAATGCAGAGCGCACATTAGCTGCGGATGTGTCGCATCAATTGCGTAGTCCGCTTACAGCCCTGTCACTTCGCCTCGAACAAATTGCCAGCGACACGGTTGGTACTCACATCCACGATGACGCACTGGGCACACTTGTTCAAGTCGAACGTATGGTGACGCTGGTTGAATCTTTGCTGACGACATGGCGCACAACAACAGATCGGCGATTGGAAAGAATCGAACTCTCAAAATTTGTTCGCGCTTCTGCGGCGAACTGGACCCAGCGTTATTCAGATGCTGGTCGCAGCATTTCGGTAATCTGCGATACCGATGTCTTTGTCTTGGGCACTCCTGGCATTCAAGAGCTTGTCTTTTCCGTGCTGTTGGAAAATTCTTTGAAGTATGGCGCCGGAAAAACTTCGATTCGCGTCTCTGACTACCGCACGTGGATGCTGATTGAAGTTGGTGACGAAGGGGATGGGATTTCCGATGACGTTCGCGGTGAGCTCATGACTGCAGGATCGACGACGCAGGGAACTGGACTTGGGTTGGCATGGGCACGATCACAAGTTGCCTCGGATGGTGGACGACTCGAACTTCGCTCTATTAAGCCTGCTGTATTCGGAGTTTTTCTCATCGCTTCAAATAGCGAAGAAGAATCAGAGAGTTTCTAGCTTGTAGGTTCGGCGATTTCTTCTGGGAATACAAAAGTGTGGTAACCCCAAAATCTAAATGCTGTTCCAAACACAAGGCCAATTCCATTTGCGCTGAGATTGTCGGCAAGTGGGGACGTGAAATTCAACAGATAATGGCTGATCCAAAGACACCCAATGGCAATCACCATGGCAGCACCATTGAGTGCAAAAAAGAGCACGTATTCACGGCGGAAAGAAGTACGAGCTCGGTGCCCAAATGTCCAATAGCGGTTTCCGAAATAGGCGAACGTGGTAGCTACGGCGACACTGACTGCTTTTGCTGTCAACGGTTTGTCGAAAAGTACTCCTTCGCCACCATGGAATCGCAGAAAGTTAAATATGCTGACATCCACAACGTAGGCTGCCAGGCCGACGGCCCCGAATTTGGCTAGTTCGGCGCGAAATCGCGTGATTAGTGAGCCCAAATCCATTTACCTACAGTAATGGTCACCCGCTCTCCAGAGGTGATTCTGGTATTAACGGGCAGTTCGGGTGGGGTAAATTCTAGATACATCAATTCAGCGAAAGGTGAGAATCGTGGGTCAGCGCATCCTGGTCATCGATGATGACAAAGACATTGCCGAGATTCTTGGCATTGTGCTGCGTGCTGAAGGATTTGAACCAACTTTTTGTGCTGACGGACTGTCGGCAATCGATGCGTTTCATCGCGACAAGCCCGACTTGGTTTTACTTGACTTGATGTTGCCTGGTCGCGATGGCATCGATATTTGCCGCGCAATTCGCGAAGAAAGTGGCGTCCCAATCGTGATGCTGACTGCGCGAAGCGATTCACAAGATGTTGTTACAGGTTTGGAATCAGGCGCTGATGATTACATTGTTAAACCAATCAAGAACAAAGAATTAATTGCGCGAGTTCGTGCACGTCTACGCACGATTGAATCTCCAGCAACACAAGAAATTCGTATTGCTGACCTGGTTATTGACGTAGCAGGACATTGCGTCCGTCGTGGAGATGTTGAAATTTCTCTTACTGTTCTTGAATTCAAACTGTTGATGACTCTTGCAAAACGTCCTTGGCAGGTGTTCACACGTGAAGTACTGCTTCAAGAAGTGTGGGAATACCGTCATGCTGCCGATACTCGTCTTGTGAATGTTCATGTGCAGCGACTTCGTTCAAAAATTGAACGCGATCCGGAACATCCAGAAATTGTGATGACGGTTCGTGGCATTGGCTATAAAGCTGGAGCCGTCTAGGTCGTGGAGCAATCCACCGAGCTCCGTGGCACAGTGTGGCAGCGCAACCTACAGTTGCGACTGGTCACAATCACTGTTGCCATCTCAATTGTTGTGATTAGTCTCGTTGGATTCATTCTGCTGAGTCGTGTAACGACAGGATTGCTTCGAGCAAAAGAAACAAGTTCACTCAGTGAAGCGTCAGCTGCTCGACAGGAAGTTCAGCGGCTAGTTACCGCATCGGATACTGGGTTGGCGGCGCCCAATGCAACGCGACTCGTTGACTCTGTCATCACTGCACTTGCAGTGCGGGCAGGATCACCAGGTCTATACGATGCTTTGCTTTTGAGCAATCAGGCGACTTCCGGAACTCCAGAACGTGGAACGCAATACGTGACTGTTGCTTCTATTCCACAAAGTTTGCGCGACGCCGTGAATGCACACAATCAACAAGCATGGATGTACTCGCCAATTCACTATGAAGACGGAACTACCACTTCTGGAATCATTGTCGGCGCGCCAGTCATATTCCCTGGCGTGGGCGACTACGAGTTGTACATGCTGTTCCCGCTTAAGAATGAACAAAACACGATCGACCTTGTCCGACGAGGTGTTCTAGGAACAGGAATTGCACTTCTCCTTGGCTTGGGCGTGCTGGCATGGTTCGTTACATCACGTGTCGCTGATCCTGTGCGTGAAGCAGCTCGCGTTGCGGAACAGTTGGCGGCCGGAGATCTTGATCGCCGCATGAGTGTTCGCGGTAAAGATGACATGGCTCGCTTGGCGGGGTCTTTCAACGAGATGGCTGAGAGTTTGCAAAGCCAAATCACGAGACTTGAGACGCTGTCACACATCCAACAGAAGTTTGTGTCGGACGTGTCTCATGAGTTGCGTACGCCGTTAACAACAGTGCGCATGGCAAGCGAAATGATTTACGATGCTCGCCGAGACTTTGATCCTGATACTGCTCGGTCGGCAGAGTTACTACGACGCCAGGTGGATCGATTTGATTCGCTACTGACCGAACTTCTTGAAATGAGCCGGTTTGATGCTGGTGTTGCAGACCTGGATCCGACCACTGTTGATGTTGTTGCCTTGGTGCAAGGTGTCACGGAGCAATATGGCGATGTGGCGGCGAGTCACTCAACTAGATTCAATCTTGATATTCCGAGCATGTATGTCATGGTCGAAGGCGACTCACGTCGCTTGAGTCGAATTGTTCGCAACTTGGTGACTAACGCCATCGAGTATTCGGAAAGTAAGCCGATCGACATCACCATTAATGCAAATGATGAGGCCGTTTCGATTGGTGTTCGTGACCATGGTCAGGGTCTGAACTCAGAGGACCTTGAATTGGTATTTGGTCGCTTCTGGCGTGCTGATCCTGCCCGACAACGAACACTTGGTGGAACAGGACTTGGACTTGCCATTTCTGTTGAAGATGCACATCTGCACGGTGGCTTTATCCATGTCGCGGGTGAACCGGGTATTGGTGCACATTTTGTTTTGACTGTTCCTCGCCGACTTGGCTCCATTGACTTCGAGCCAGCCATTGTTGCCGAGGTGACCCATGCGTAAGGCTTCCGCTTTTGCAGCTTTGCTGTTAGCGCTTACTGGATGCGCCGGTATTCCTACATCGAGTGCTATTCACCTGAACGACATCACTACAACTGATTCGGCTAGCCAATACGTGCGCGTTATCGCGCGACCACCAATAGAAAACGCGTCCGCCGAGGACGTTGTCCGCGGTTTCCTGGAAGCATGTGCTGACTCGGGTGATAACTACGCGATTGCGCGACAGTACCTAGATGTGGCTACAGCGAAGAAGTGGAATCCTGATTCAGGTATCGAATTTCTTGACACGCGCGAGATGGACATCTCGGCGCAAGATTCCCACATTGTTGTGAACGCACCGCATGAAAGTTCAATTAACGCCTCTGGTTCTTTTGCGTTAGCGCAACCTGGTGCGAAAGTGGACGCCCAATTTACGTTGTCGCAGCGAACAGATGGTCAATGGCGAATCACTGCATTGCCTGACGGGTTGCTTCTCAGCACTTCAGAACTAGAGCGAGAATTTCGTGGCTACTCGGTGTACTTCCTTGCCCAACGAAGCACAGATCTAGTTCCTGACTTCGTGCTTGTACCCGCGAGTTCGCAAGGAGTCGCTACTACGTTGGTACGCGCCCTTCTGGCAGGGGCAAGCCCCAACATCGCCCAAGCCGTACGTTCGGCAGTTCCTGCCGGTACAAAATTGTCATTTGGCTCGGTGCCGGTATCTGCGGGTGTAGCAACCGTTGATCTGTCTTCCGAAGTGTTGAGCGCGACGCGTACGGAACGCGCCGAACTTGCAGCACAGCTTGTATGGACGCTCACGTCACTGCCGAATGTTTCTGCGGTCAAGATTTCTGTTTCTGGCCAGGCCCTTGCAATTTCAGGTGTGGGTACAGTACAAACGCGGACAGATTGGCTTGAGTACAAACCGGCGTCTCTTGATCGCGCCGTTGAATTAAATGTTGTTCGTAATCGAACAGTCCATGCCATTGATGCCAACGGCACAGATTTTCGAACCTCGATACTTGCTGATTCAGTGCCTGGGGCACTTGGACTTGCTGCGACGGACTTGCGCTCGAATGCGATGGCAGCAGTCACAGCTGATGGGCACACACTTGTGTGGAACCGAAAGCGGTCAGCGCTTCTTCAGCCTGTGTTGACAGGTGATGCGTTAACGCGGCCAACGTGGGATGCCATGGGTGATGTATTGATTGCTGACTACGGTCACGGTCTACATTTAGTGGACTTAGCCGGGCGGGCACATGTCGTGACACTGGGCGCAAACACTTTAGGAAATGCTCAACAAATGAGGCAAGTAGCGTTGGCCCCTGATGGAGTGCGGGTTGCAGGTGTTTTGGTCGAAGGAGCGCGCGACGTATTGGTATTGGGTTCGCTATTCAGCGACAAAGACACCCACGAAATATTTGGACTGCGTGAAATGCAAAGAACCGTGACGAGTGTTCGCGATATTTTGTGGTTGTCTGAAAACGAAGTGCTCGTTCTCGGGTCGGATACGTCAGGTGCGCAACAGCTCTACCGCATCAATGTCAGACTTGGTACGGCCAACGCCGATGCGGTACCTGCGGGCTCACAGAGTTTGGCGGTTGATGGTTCGGGACAGGTCGTTGTGGCAGTGGCCAATGGTGCACGTCAAGAGATTTATCAACGCGAGTTCAGTCAATGGCTTCTGGTCGGCCCCGGCGAATCAGCGTTCTACGCCCGCAAACACAATTAACAGACCAGATTAGTTCGAAGACTTAGGTTTTCTGTCGCACAATTTTCGAGCAAAGGTTTTGCTTGAATATGTTTCAAATAATTCGGGACCTGGTTTTCACACCAATGTGTGGCCGTTGCGCAAGGCTAGGTTCACGTCTTTGTCCTGAATGTCTTTCCACTCTGGTCCCATTTGCTCGACAAGATATTCCAGGCGTCGAGTCTGCATTTGCCGCGCATGACTACGACGGTTGGGTTCGCGATGCTGTCATCGCCCTCAAAGAGAGCCGGCGGGGCTCTGTGCCAGCTCTTGCTGAACTTCTCGTACAGCTGGCACGGCACCTAAATCTTGATTCGACTGTTGCATGTATCCCGATTCCATCGTCGCCACAGAAGTTGCTTCAACGTGGATTTAACCCCGTAAGACTCGTTGCTGACGAGGCCGCGCGAATTTCTCCTGAATCTATTCGAGTAGCGAATCTGCTCGGGCAGGCCAGGGAAATTGACGACTCGGTTGGATTGAACCCTCGTGAACGTCATGCAAATGTCCAAGGGGCCTTTGAAGTGTTAGCACCAGCACCTTCTGTTGTTGCCCTCATTGACGATGTAATAACGACGGGTGCGACATTGGGGTCTGCAGCAAAAACATTGAAGGCAGCAGGTGTCCAGGAAGTTTATGCACTGGCATTATGTGCATCGCGTCCAAAAGGGTTACGGTAAAGGTATGGCACCCACCCGGGTCCGTGATTGCGTTGCAGAGCAATTCTTCGAAGTTGGTCTGCAGCAAGCCGATGCCAGCCGCGGGCTAAGCGGTCCACGTAAGGCGACTCTTTGTCGTTCGAGCACGGCGCGGTTTAGAAGTAAGTCCCACCTTGCCAATGGTCCAGATGGCCAGCGATCCAAGAGAAGGCTAGTAGTGGCGATTGACGCTGCGAAAGTTTCTGTGGGCGAATGTGGGGTCGAAAATCAGGTCGGCCGGGTGGGGGTCACTTCTTATGTTCAGCCATTGATTGATTCTGGTAAATCTGTAGATTTTGGCGGCAGGACGATGCATGCTGTCCCTATAGGTGCGTATGAGCGCACATTGGATGAAAGGTAATGCACATGAACAGGGCACTTAATCCTGAAGTTGATTCATCCGAACTAGACATCGTGGTTCACGGTCGCCACGCTGCCTTGTCCGAGAAATTCAAAGATCACGCAGTCGACAAACTTGGTCGCCTTGATCGTTTCTCGGTTCCAATACAACGCGTCGACGTGGAAGTTTCGCACGAAGCAAATCCACGGATGCATGATCGTGCATTTGAAGTCGAATTGACCTGCAGTGGAGCAGGACCATCTATTCGTGCGGAAGCACACGCCGCCGATAAGTATGTTGCTCTTGATCTTGCATATTCAAAATTAGAAGAACGACTGCGTCGCATCCATGAAAAGTCAAAGTCGGTTCGCCATGCGCGTCCTGTCTTGGACATTGGCCTCGAGGCACTTGCTGAGGAGCTGGCATCGGATCAGAGTGACGATGACTTTGCGGATGTTGTCCTCGAAAGCGGCCCGTTGGTTGTCCGCACAAAGCACATCGAAAGCCAAGCTATGACAGTTGAGCAAGCCATTGAAGCGATGGAACTTGTTGGTCACGATTTCTTTTTATTCCAAGACGTTGCTAACGGGCTTTCCAGTGTTCTTTACCGCCGTCGTGGGTACGACTTCGGTCTTGTTCAACTTCAGCAAGCGAGCTAATGCTTAACGGAAAGCGCCTTACTCAAAGCGAGTGAGGCGCTTTCTGGTTTTACAGTGCCGCATTCAATCGAGGTGGCATTCACCCATTTTGCAGCCTTGGTAAGTGCCATCGCCGTTCCTTGGATCGCGTTGGCAGCAACTTTGCCGCGGCTGTCTGTTTCAAAGGTGACTGTTTTGGCGACCAAAGTGGTTTTTCCGCCGTTCTTTTCGCGACCAGGATCGACGCGCGCAACGAGTTGCCCGTCATGCAGGACTGGCATCGCAAAGTACCCGTAGATTCGCTTTGCTGCAGGCGTGTAGGCCTCGATTCGGTAGTCCATACCGAAGATTCGGCTTACCCTGTCGCGGTGCCATATAAGAGAGTCAAATGGTGTCAGCAGGGTAGTCGTGGATTCGCTGCCTGCAGTCTTTCGGGAGGCACTGTTCAGTGCGGATGGGTTGGCGTAAGCCGGTTCATTCCAAGAGTCAACATCGACAGACTTAATCAAGCCTTCGTCGACGAGCTCATTCAGGTGACGCGTTACTGTTGCGCGATTTGAATGCCAGCCACCGAGTCGATGGACATCGACGATGTCGCCAAAGGTGCCAATGCCTAAGCTGCGAACTCCCGCGAGAATTAGTTCCCTGATACATTCCGCGTCACTTGGTCCCAAAATTCCATTCGAAGTTTGCCAATGCGGCTGTTCGCGCAATTCTCTTGGTATTGATTCATGGCTGAGCGAGTAGATCCGCCGCCATCCGATGCGTTGTGTGCAGACAACCTCACCGATGGCGAGCAACCACTCAAGTGCCTCTTTAGTGTCGGACCAGTCCCACCATTCGCCGCCTCTTTTAGCTCCACCCAAGTCTGTGGCGGACTGAGGGTTGCCTTCAAGTTTCTTTTTTACGGCGTTGATTGCGCGGGTGGGTGGCAAGCTTCGCCAGACGGATTTGCGTGCTAAAAATCCACGCCTACGTGTAGCGAACCATGGATACATAGAGAGTGGGAGTACGCATGCAGCATGCGACCAATATTCGAATGTGTGCGCTGGGTTGGCCCATAGTGCGCGCTCAACATCGTCTCGGGATGCATCAACGCGCGCGTAGTGGACGAGCTCGTGCGACCTAGCGAGTGTTGAGATTGTGTCGAGTTGCACAGCACCTAGAAACGGCAGTACGTCACTTGCGGACTTTATTGGGGCTGGTTTCTTCGGACCAAGTCCTGCGGCCTCGATAGCAATGAGACGCGCGTGGTCTGCTGACAGAGTGGACTTGGCCATCAGAACTCACATTCCTGTAGTCACTAGAGTTATGCGTACAGCGAGTCTATTCAGGTCGGAGCATCGAACAACATGGATCAAGAAACTCGTTCGGCATTTTTACGTCGAGCAATGCCGATGTTTGTTTTTTCACTCATGCTGCGTCCGTTGGTGACGAACGTCGGTCCAGTACTTCCTGAAATTCGCGCAGAGTTTGGAATGACAGCCGCGCAAGGTTCGCTGCTCACTACATTGCCGATTGTCTGTTTTGGTCTCGGATCATTTTTTGTTCCACGGCTTTTAGCAAAGCGCAGTCCAAACACAGTGGTGGCGTTGGTGTTGTTGGTACTGACGACTGCGGGATTGATTCGGTTAATCCCAAACATTGGTGCGCTGCTCGCAGGAACTGTTGTCATCGGATTGGCAATTGCCGTCGGAAACGTGACTATGTCTGTGGTGAATCGACGCGACTTTACCTACAAACTTGGTTGGATTACGGGTCTGGTGACTGCCGGTATTTCGGTATCAGCGTCCTTTGCTGCCCTTACTAGTTTTCCCATCAGCAATGCGTTCGGAACATGGCGAGTCTCGATGGCTATGTGGGCATTGCTGCCGTTGGCAACGTTGGCGTTGTGGAAGACCTATAAACCAAGTGAGCCAGACGTTCCACTGCCTTCATCAATTCACGTTTCTAAATTGATCCGAAACAAAATGGCGTGGGGTTTGCTGTTCTATTTCGGTTTGCAATCGTCCATGTACTACTCAATGGTCACGTGGATGCCATCAATTTTGCGCGATGCAGGTTTATCTCCTGAGAACGCAGGTTCGATGGTTGCGTTGTTGACGTTCTTTGGTATTCCAACTGGTTTGCTAGTTCCGCCATTGGCAGCGCGAGTGAAATCACAAGTTGGACTTTCGCTACTTTTCGTTGGTGTCGGAATGCTCGGCATGTGTGGCTTGCTGTGGTCGCCAACTCACCTGACCGCTCTCTGGGCAATCATGCTGGGCTGCGCTCTTGGTTCGACATTCCCGCTGTCGCTCACTCTTGTCTTGTTGCGCTCGGATGGCCCTGCGACGGCTAGAGATCTTGGCACCATGATGCAAGGTGGCGGCTACTTTATCTCGGCACTTGGCCCATTCTTGCTCGGTGCGGTGCACGACAAAACGAACAGCTGGCACATTGCGCTCGTTGGCCTACTGGTCGCAATGGCTGTACAAGCTGCAGTTGGCGTTTACGTTTCGCGACCAATAGTGGTGCATGAAGAAAACTAGTGGGTGCCGTTAGTTAGGCAACTTATCTTCCATTAAGGCACCAATTTCTTGTTCGCCTGGCTTCGCTGACTGTGTGAGGTCGGCGATAACGCCTTGTTGGTCGGCAAGTGAACGGTTCTGTGAAAGCTTTTCTTTTGCTTCGATGCGGTCCACATGAAGTGTGATGGCGACAATCCCTCGCAGTTGCGCATTCATGTAGGTGTCTGGTGCGTCAGAAGTTTTCCAGGGCTTTTCGCGTGCGCCTTCGTGCGAGTCGGTGAGGCGCGAGACGATCTCCAACAGATAGTCAGTGTCATGGCTTACCGTGACTGTGCCACTGAGATGCACTGATGTGTAATTCCAGGTCGGAACAACTTTTCCGTCTTCAAGCTTTGATGCGTAATTGCTTGGTGACACATAAGCCTGTGGTCCATGCACGATCGCAAGTGCTCGACTTCCGTCAACAATGGACTCCCACTGTTTGTTTGCTCGTGCCATGTGCATAAAGAGTGTTCCGTCAGGCGCAGTCTCAGTTGGTTCTTGCACCCACGTGCACGGCATCAAGGTGGCTAATGGCTGTCCATCCTTGTCAACTGAAACAAAGTCAGCGGCGGCGACATCGGCAACAAATGATGTAATCGACACGAGGTCACTATTCGTGAAATGTTTCGGTAAATACACGTGTCAAGTGTGGCACAGACTCCTCGCATTGTGGCGAGAGTCCGCGCTCAACGATGAGGTGAGACAATGAGTCGTGCCAAATCGCCTCAGTGAATCGACATCGCCATATTTGCTTCAGCACGCTGAGAATCCAGTGGATTGGTATGCCTGGGGTGAAGAAGCCTTTGCTGAAGCAAAACGTCGCGACGTACCAATCTTTTTGAGCGTTGGATACAGCGCTTGTCATTGGTGTCATGTCATGGCACATGAAAGCTTTGAAGACGAACACATTGCAGCTCTCATGAACGCTGCATTTGTCAACGTGAAAGTTGATCGTGAAGAGTTGCCTGCAGTTGATGCGTTGTACATGGAAGCCACTCAAGCAATGACAGGTCATGGTGGCTGGCCGATGTCTGTATGGCTCGACCATGACCGTCGCCCGTGGTACGCCGGTACATATTTTCCGGCGACACCCGGGCATGGCATGCCGTCATTTGGACAATTGATTGTTGCCCTTGATGAAGCGTGGACCAATGAACGCGACAAGGTCAGCATTACCTCGACGCGCATCATGGATTCCATTGGCCAACGCAACGAGTTAGCTGCCGCATCTGGTGACGTAGTTTTGCGTGAAGATATTTCTGCGGCAATTACGTCAGGAGTTTCGTCTTTAGCGGCTAGTTTTGATCCCGTCCATGGTGGGTTTGGTGGAGCACCAAAGTTTCCAGCTCCGCTTGCCCTGGAATTTCTGATGCGCGTAGACGCGTATAACTCGCTCAATGAACTGAACGAGGATCCACGCATTGCGACAATGTTGGAAACAACTTTTGACCAGATGGCACGCGGTGGAATGTATGACCAACTACGTGGCGGTTTTGCTCGGTACAGCGTCGATGCGATGTGGACAGTGCCTCATTTTGAAAAAATGCTGTACGACAACGCGCAACTACTATCCGCCTATACAAATTACTACTTACTTACGCAAAGTCCGTTTGCAGAAAGAATTGTTCGCGAGACTGCGGAGTTTCTGCTGCGTGAAATGCGTACACCTCAAGGTGGCTTCGCCTCCGCACTAGATGCAGACAGCCTGGATGAACATGGGCATTCACACGAGGGTGCGTTTTATGCCTGGTCACCAGCTCAACTCATTGAAGTTCTTGGTCGGGATGACGGCCAATGGGCGGCGCAGATATTCAATGTCACCGCGGCGGGAACTTTTGAAAAGGGCCTCAGCGTGTTGTCTATGTGGCGCAACATTGAAGACCATGAGCGCTTTCGGGACGTGTGTGATCGACTTCGGCAGGTACAGGATTCACGAACTCGCCCCGGTCGTGACGACAAAGTTGTTGCCGCATGGAATGGTCTAGTAATCCGTGCGCTGGTGCGCGCAAGTGAAGTGTTTCAGGTTGGGGAGTGGTTGGAAGCGGCAACGCAGGCCGCCGATTTGCTCGTCAGCGTTCATCTAGGGGCGAGTCCAGATGCACCTGCCGCCCGACTCGTGCGTGTGTCTCGAGATGGCCACGCAGGGATTCATGCACCAGGCACATTAGAGGATCAAGGACTCGTTGCATCTGCGTTCTTGGCGCTGAATCAAGCCACCGGTGAACATGCGTGGCTCGAATTCGCTGAGCTTCTCTTGAACGATATTGCTGAGCACTTTGTTGAACTAGGTCAGTTGACGAACTCGGCAGATGATGCGCCTGCCATTGCCGAAGGTATGCGGCATCGCGGTGTTGATCCCACAGATTCCGTCACTCCGTCTGGCTGGTCGGCCGCAGTTGATGCAGCGATGACTTATGCGGCATTAACGGCCAATGTGAAATGGTCCACCTGGGCCGAGAAGTTCATGTCACCATTAGTGACATTGACTGCCAAGCATGCTCGTTTCGCTGGATGGGGTGCGGCCACTTTGGTTGCGCACTTGGATGGTCCTCGAGAAATTGCGGTGGCCTGCGCACACGATTCGCCGTGGCGAACCGTTGCAAGTCAGTCAACTGCGCCGGGTGCCGTGTACGCCTGGGAGAGTAATCATCCGCTTATGGCCGACCGCCAATTTGATGGGATTACAGAGCGCGGATACGTATGTCGCAATTTCGTGTGCGAAGCTCCGACCGTTGAGCTTCAGGAATTTAAAAACCAGATTGGGACGCGAATTTAAATTCCAAAGCGCCGATTGCGCACCGCAAAGGAACGCAGCGCGCGCAAGAAATCAATTTTGCGAAAGTTTGGCCAGTAGGCCTCACAGAAATAAAACTCAGAGTGTGCACTTTGCCATAACAGGAAGCCGCTTAATCGTTGTTCACCCGAAGTGCGGATAACTAAATCTGGATCAGGCTGACCTTTGGTGTACAAGTGTTCGGCAATGTGTTCAATGTCAAGCGTCTTAGCTAATTCATCTAAAGGTGTACCTGCTTGCGCGTGCTCTTGTAAGAGCGATCGCACAGCGTCCACCACTTCACGTCGTCCGCCGTAACCAACAGCCACATTGACGAGTAGTCCATCGATGTGTGCAGTTGAATCAGCGGCTCCACGAAGAGAGATGGCGGTGGATTGTGGAAGCAAATCAAGCGCCCCCACAGGGTTTACTCGCCAACGTTGTTCGTTACTCAACTGAGTGACCGTATCGGCGATGATGTCGAGAAGGGCCTTCAGTTCTTGTTCGGGGCGAGCCAAGTTATCTGTTGAAAGAAGCCACAGTGTGACAACTTCCACGTCGACTTCTTCGCACCACCCAAGGAACTCAGCAATCTTCTCGCCCCCGGCGCGATGTCCGTAATCCGATGTTGACCCAAGTTCAGCGGCCCACCGACGGTTGCCATCCAAAATCACGCCCACATGTCGGGGCAACTGATCTTTGGGAAGGCGCGCAGTTAAGCGATGACCATACAGGTCATAGGCAACTTCACCGACAAGGGTGCGAATTCTTCCCACAACGACAAAGCGTAGTCGAAGGCCGCGATTAGCAAACCTGTGACGAGATGTTTACCGACTCGTCATATTTCCAGACGGCGTGGCGTTGGGCATTCCCACCAAGACAGGCGTAATTTCCGAGGTATCGGAATACTTCCGATCCTTCCCGCGGTGATAACTACACATGTGGGGTGCCAGCGTGAACAACTCGGAGAAGTCAACCCGTACCTACGTTCTCGACACAAGCGTGTTGCTCTCAGATCCTGGAGCTTTGTTCCGATTTGAAGAACACGAAGTCGTGATCCCCGTCGTGGTCATTACCGAGTTAGAAGCAAAACGCACACATCCTGAGTTGGGATATTTTGCGCGCACCGCACTGCGATCCCTCGACGATTTGAGAATTAAGCACGGTCGTCTCGATGCACCGCTACCGATTGGTGACGACGGTGGTTCAATTCGCGTCGAGTTAAATCACACCAATCCTGAAGCTTTGCCTGCAGGTTTCCGTCTCGGCGACAATGACACACGTATTTTGTCGGTAGCGAAAAATTTGGCTGATGAAGGCTTCGATGTCGTACTGGTCTCCAAAGATTTGCCATTACGCGTTAAGGCTTCCGCTGTGGGACTTGAGGCCCAGGAATACCGTGCGGAAACTGTGCCATCTAGCGGTTGGACAGGATTTGTCGAACAACAAGTTTCAGCATCCGACATCGATGATCTTTACGACGAAGAAATCATCGACCACGAATCAGCCATTGAATTGCCATGCCACACGGGCGTAGTACTTTCCAGCGATCGTGGCAGTGCGCTTGCGCGCGTCACGCCGGATAAGCGGTTACGGCTCGTGCGGGCAGATCGCGACGTGTTCGGTTTACATGGCCGCAGTGCTGAACAACGTGTAGCACTTGATCTGTTGATGGATCCAGATATTGGAATTGTGTCTCTCGGTGGTCGGGCAGGAACTGGTAAGAGCGCATTGGCGCTGTGTGCCGGACTTGAGGCTGTTTTGGAACGTGGCCAACACCGCAAGGTAGTAGTTTTCCGACCGCTGTATGCCGTCGGTGGGCAAGAGCTAGGTTACTTGCCCGGAAATGAAAACGAAAAAATGTCGCCGTGGGCTCAGGCGGTCTTTGACACATTGTCAGCTGTGACGACTCCCGATGTGATCGAGGAAGTCATAGATCGAGGAATGCTCGAGGTGCTTCCGCTTACGCATATTCGTGGCCGTTCATTGCACGACTCGTTTGTGATTGTCGATGAGGCTCAGTCTCTCGAACGCAATGTGTTGTTAACTGTGATGTCGCGCATTGGTAAGAACAGTCGCATTGTGCTTACGCACGATGTGGCACAGCGGGACAATCTCCGTGTCGGTCGCCACGATGGTGTAGTTGCAGTAGTTGAGCGGTTAAAGGGCCATCCGCTGTTTGCACACGTCACTTTGACACGCTCGGAGCGCTCGCAAATCGCAGAGCTAGTAACGGATTTGCTGGAAGACATTCCTGCTTAACCGGGAACTGTCGGTTCGTTTGTTAGCCTGAAAATGTTCGTTAATCCAGCAAGGGAGTAAGCGACTCGTGCGTTTGAAAATACTTGCTCTAGCCATTGCTCTCACTGGTTCCGTTATCGTTCCTGCACAAGCACGAAGCGCTTCAAAACCTGATTTGAAACTTGAACAAACCGCTGCAAAGAATTACGCGCGTGCATTTATGCTCAAAACCTACAGTTGGGGCGAATCTGAGTTCGTGTGCCTTGATGAAATTTGGGAGCACGAATCGCACTGGAATTACCACTCATCGGCTGGCAAAAAATATTTTGGAATACCGCAACTCAATGCGGCTCTAGTTAAGAAGAACTACACAGTCGAGCGCTTTATGGCAGATCCCAAGCTCCAGGTCCGCGCAGGTTTGCGATACATCTACAAGCGTTACGACTCACCTTGTGGCGTCATCAATGCCGTAGGGCATAACGGCGGTTATTAAGCCTTCTTGTCGAATGCGATATTTAATGCAATAGGTCGCAATGTATCGGCAAAGAAATCGTTTCCTTTATCGTCAACAACAACGAATGCTGGGAAATCTTCAACCTCGATTTTCCACACCGCTTCCATGCCAAGTTCAGCAAAGTCAAGTACTTCAACTTTTTTAATATTGTCTTTTGCTAAGCGCGCAGCCGGTCCACCAATAGATCCAAGGTAGAACCCGCCATGCTGTGCGCAAGCATCGGTGACCTGCTTGCTTCGGTTGCCCTTAGCGAGCATGACCAGCGAACCACCTGCTGCTTGGAACCGTTCAACATAGGCATCCATGCGTCCGGCCGTCGTTGGGCCGAATGAGCCGGATGCGTATCCCTCAGGAGTTTTGGCTGGCCCGGCGTAATAAACCGCATAGTCCTTCATGTACTGGGGAAGATCTTCGCCACGTTCCAGCATGTCCAGGATGCGCGCGTGGGCGATATCGCGAGCCACAATTAGCGGCCCAGTCAGCGAAACCCGGGATTTCACTGGAAGTTTCGACAACTCCGCCTGGATTGCAGACATGGGTTGGTTCAGGTCAATGGTGACCACTGAATCATCAAGGTGCTCTTCGGTAATTTCAGGCAAGAACTGGGCAGGATCAGTTTCGAGTTGCTCAATGTATGCACCGGTTGCATCGATACGGACAATTGCCTGGCGGTCAGCCGAACAAGAAACTGTAATTGCAATAGGGCACGACGCTCCGTGGCGAGGAAGGCGAATGACTCGCACGTCGTGACAGAAGTACTTGCCGCCAAATTGAGCACCGATTCCAAAACTCTGAGTGAGTTCAAGCACCTTCTGCTCCATCTCAACATCGCGGTAACCGTTTCCGGCGCCGGTTGCTTCGGTAGGAAGTGTGTCCAGATATTTCGTGCTCGCATATTTTGCGGTCTTCATCGTGTACTCAGCGCTTGTTCCACCAACAACGATTGCAAGGTGGTACGGCGGACAGGCAGACGTTCCTATTTGGCGAAGCTTTTCGTCGAGAAATGCCAGGAAACTCTTTTCATTGAGAACAGCCTTAGTTTCTTGATAAAGGAAACTCTTATTCGCGCTACCGCCACCTTTTGCAATGAATAACATCTCGTACGCACCGGCATGTTCGGGTTTGGTGTCTGAATAAATTTCGATTTGTGCGGGCAGGTTCGTTCCCGTGTTCTTTTCATCCCACATATTGATGGGCGCCATTTGCGAGTAACGAAGATTTAGTTTTTGGTACGCGTTGTAAATTCCGTGTGCGATATGTTTTTCGTCATTTCCTTCAGTCAAAATGTGTGCGCCCCGCTTTGCGCTCACAATTGCAGTACCTGTGTCCTGGCACATGGGAAGAACTCCACCAACTGAAATGCTTGCATTCTTCAATAAGTCGGTCGCTACAAAGCGATCGTTAGGCGAAGCCTCGGGATCGTCGATAATTTTCCGCAGCTGTTCAAGATGACTCGTGCGCAGCATGTGCTGAATGTCGTGGATTGCTTCGTAGGCGACTTTTTCAAAAACAGAAGGTTCAATATTGAGGAACGTGCGACCATCAACAGTGGTCGTTGAAATTCCTTCGGTGGTCACCAACCGAAACTCGGGCTCATGCGTAGCAGTCGGCAGAATCTCGGTGTACTCAAACTGAACCATGCTTTAAGCCTATTGACGAATCGACGAAGTAGCCGCTTCGGCTAACCAGACTGTGACTCAGCGCGGAGTGCCTAGACAAGGCAAGATGGTCCTATGGCTGGTAAGAAACCGCGTGGACGGGAAACTTCGTACGACATGGTGCTTTCTATGGGCACGGTCCTTGTGGTTATGGCCGTGATCTTGTTTATTACCTGGCGCCCAAAGCACCAGATGTTGCCGACCGTTGATTACCAAGGCGCTGTGTCGCAGGCCGTCGCTGGCCAAGTGTGGCCAATCCTGGTGCCAAAAGAAATTCCTTCAGGGTGGACACCTACGAATGCACGTTTCGAAGCTGAAACCTATGGTGCAACCGGCGATGTTCGTTGGTATCTGGGCTTCAAGACTCAGGACAACCAGTATGTATCTCTGTGGCAATCTAATGGCCCAGCAGGAAAAGTAATTTCTGCAGCGACTAATTCAGGACAGTGCACACCGACACCGGTGCCAATCAGTCGATGGATATGGCACCAATGTGAACAAACTCAGCCGCTCACACACTCACTCGTTCACACCGAAGGAAAAGTCACCACGATTGTGGCTGGCACGGCAGATTTGCAGACACTCGCTGGTTTTGCCGAGTCACTTGTCCCAGCAAAGCGTTAAAGTGTTGCCATGCCCAGCGACGATGTAAAGAACCTCAGTTACGAGCAAGCCAAGCTTCAACTTGACGAAGTGGTTGAACGACTTGAAGACAAAGACTTGCCGCTTGATGACATGGTCACACTGTGGGAACAGGGTGAGCGTTTAGCTCAAGTCTGTGAGGAAAAACTTGCTGGTGCTCGTGCGCGTCTTGAGGCACTTCGACCTAGCGGAGATTCTGCAGAATAGTTCTTAATCCGAGGTGGCGTTGAACTCGCCATCGGACACTCGCACGCGAAGTTGAGTTCCATGCGGCGCATGAGTTGTGGTTCGAACCACATGACCAGCGCCATCACGAACAATGGCAAAGCCACGTTCCAAAGTTCCCTGCGGTGAGAGCGCCCGCAATGTGGCGCTCAAACCTCGAATGTCACTCGATTCAATGTTGATTCTGTTTGTGACATTGGTGAAAATCATTCGACGCAACTGTTCATTGTCTTTTGTTCGCGCGTCAATCAGTGCTGATGGATTTGCTAACGCTGGTCGGCTACGTAGTACGTGGAGTGCATTGGTCAGGCTCTCGACGCGTGCTGTGACGAGTTGGCGATTTCGAGTTCGCACGTTTCGAAGATTCGCCAGTTCTTGCATCACATCCGGAACAATTTTGCGAGCAGCGTCAGTTGGCGTCGAAGCACGGAAGTCTGCAACGTCATCAATCAGTGGATGATCTTCTTCGTGACCGATTGCAGCGACAACTGGGGTAGTTGCCTGTGCTACGGCACGAAGAAGTGACTCGTCACTGAACGGTAAGAGTGCTTCAAAATTTCCGCCACCACGCGCAATGACGATGACGTCAATGTCATCAATCACATCAAGTTCAGTGAGTGCATTGGTTACTTCACGCACGGCATTCGGACCTTCGACGGACACATTACGAATTTCAAAGACAACATCTGGCCAACGACGTCTTGCGTTATTGACGACGTCATGCTCTGCATCGCCATTGCGTCCCGTAATCAATCCCACGCGTCTGGGGAGAAAAGGAATAACTTTTTTGCGCTCAGGATTGAACAGACCTTCGGCTTTAAGTAGATTGCGTAGTGCTTCAAGTCGAACCATCAACTCGCCAACACCGACAGCGCGAAGTTGAAGCACTTTGAAGTCAAGGGTTCCGCGTACCTGCCACCACTCTGGTTTAAGTTGCGCGACTATTCGCGATCCTTGCTCAATTTCAGGCGTGATGCCTTCAAGAATGCTGGTCACAATCTTGAGCGAAAGGGTTTCGTCACGATCAACGTCGCGCATTTTCAGGTAACTCATACCTTTACGAACGTTTATTTGTGACACTTGCCCCTCAACCCACACGGTCCCCAATCGGGCAATGTAATTGCCCACGATTGTGCTGAGTTGATGCACGCCTAATGGCTGGTCAGGGTCTTGACCAGGCTTTTCTTGAGGCGTCTCGGGGGTTTCGGACATGCCCCCATTCTCTCGTGAAGCGCCGACAGTCATCGGGACTTAGAATTGGGGAGTGTCTAAAAAGAAAATCTTGCTTGCCAAGCCTCGTGGTTACTGTGCCGGCGTAGACCGCGCTGTTGAAACTGTTGAGAAGGCGCTCGATCTTTATGGCGCCCCTGTTTATGTGCGCAAGCAAATCGTGCACAACAAATACGTAGTCCATGCCCTTGAAGCCCGCGGAGCAATATTCGTGGATGAAACCCAAGAGGTTCCCGAAGGATCAACGGTAATTTTTAGCGCACATGGTGTTTCGCCGATGGTTCACGAAGAGGCCGCAAGTCGGAAACTGAAGACAATCGATGCGACCTGCCCGCTCGTGACAAAGGTTCATGGAGAAGCGCGTCGATTTGCTGATGAAAATTACCAGATCATTTTCATTGGACATGAAGGTCACGAAGAAGTCGAAGGCACAATGGGCGAAGCCCCAGGAAATATGATTTTGGTAGATGGGCCAGATCACGTCAAAGACGTAGTGATTGATCCAGACCGTCCTATTGCCTGGCTTTCACAAACAACTTTGTCGGTCGATGAAACCTTGGACACAGTTGCACGGCTTCGTGAACGTTTTCCTCAACTGATTGATCCACCCAGTGACGACATCTGTTATGCAACACAAAATCGTCAGCAAGCTGTGAAAGACATTGCAGCACGCTGCGAAGTGATGCTTGTTGTGGGTTCAGCAAATTCATCAAATACCGTGCGCCTTGTGGACGTGGCACTTGAAGGTGGATCTGATGCGGCCTATCGAGTCGATTGGGCTGGGGAACTTGATGAAGCGTGGGTTGCAGGAGCGACGACAGTCGGACTGACAAGTGGCGCCTCAGTTCCAGAGATTCTTGTCAACGAAGTTATTGAGTGGCTCACCGCTCGTGGCTTTAGTGAACTTGAAGAAATTACGAGTGCAGAAGAACATTTGCTATTTGCACTGCCACCAGAATTGCGCCGCGATATGAAAGCCGCGCAAGAAAAAGCTAACTCGTAGTTTTGCGATTGCGGCGAACGACCGCGATGATTCCGGCAAGAAGTGTGGCGCCAGTTATCCACCAGGCATGCTGAGCCAAACCGTATACGAGATGAAGTGCCTGTTCCCGAACAAAATGTGTACTGCGCTTTGGAAGCATTTGTCCAATGGTCATCAATGAAATGAACCATGCGAGAACCGGCGCCCAGATTGCGGCCAGGTAGTCGGCGCGGCGAACCTTCCACGCACCAACACTGGCGATTCCGACGAGGGCAATGTTTGAAATTAAGCCGAGTTCGTGGTTAAGCGCAATGTCCACTCCCATGGCGATAGCCATAAGTAGTGTTTCCAGAATGATTACGCCAGGGTAGGTCCACCCAGATGCAATTGATGGTTCTGCTTGTGTTGGAGCCTCAGACATGGGACTAACGCTATCGGTGATTTGGTCCTTCATGGTGCTGTCTTGGAGATGCCGCAGAGCCGTTACGCTTATGTGCCGTGGCCCTAACTATTGGAATTGTCGGATTACCCAACGTCGGTAAGTCAACGATGTTTAACGCATTGACGAAAAATAACGTCCTAGCAGCGAATTACCCGTTCGCAACGATTGAACCCAACACGGGTGTAGTTGCTGTTCCTGATGCACGCCTTGAAGTGCTGGCCGGGATCTTTGGGTCCGAGCGCATTTTGCCAGCAACGGTCACCTTTGTGGATATTGCCGGAATTGTTCGCGGCGCCAGCGAAGGTGAAGGTTTGGGAAATAAATTCCTTGCCAACATTCGCGAATCAGACGCAATCTGCCAGGTCATTCGCGCATTTAGTGATCCTGACGTTGTGCACGTAGATGGCAAGGTCTCACCATCTGATGACATTGAAACAATCAACACTGAATTGATCTTGGCCGATATGCAGACCTTAGAGAAAGCCATTCCCCGCCTTCAAAAGGAAGCACAGAAAGATAAGTCGCGTTCCGAAATTTTGAAGGTCGCTGAAGAAGCGCAGGCTCATCTGAATGCGGGTAAGACTGTTTTCGCATCTGGAATGGATCCTGCTGAAATTCGCGAGCTGTTCTTGTTGACTGCCAAACCTTTCATTTATGTTTTCAACCTTGATGAAGATGAAATGGTGAATGATTCTTTGAAGGCAGAGCTCAGTGCGTTAGTTGCGCCAGCTGAGGCTGTATTTATGAATGCAAAACTTGAAGCGGAGTTGAGTGAACTAGACGATTCCGAAGCACTTGAGTTGTTGCAGTCAGTTGGTCAGCAGGAGAGTGGCATTTCTGTTTTGACTCGCGTTGGCTTCGACACGTTGGGTTTGCAGACGTACTTGACGGCTGGTCCTAAGGAATCACGCGCTTGGACGATTGCGAAGGGTGCAACGGCACCGGAGGCTGCAGGTGTTATTCACACAGATTTCCAGAAGGGCTTCATTAAAGCTGAAGTTATTGGTTTTGCGGATCTTGTTGAGTGTGGGTCTGTTGCGGAAGCCAAAGCAAAGGGCAAGGCTCGTATTGAGGGTAAGGAATATGTGATGCATGACGGGGATGTAGTTGAATTCAGATTCAACGTTTAGTTGAATTGAATTCAACCAAGTAAGCACTGTCCGGGAATTCAGATTCAACGTTTAGTTGAATTGAATTCAACCAAGTAAGCACTGTCCGGGAATTCAGATTCAACGTTTAGTTGATTTTTGTGAAGAATTTTCTGCGAATAAATTTAGGGTGATGACGATGAAGTTAGATTTTTTGTATTCAGTTGAGCGTGAGTTCCTTGCATCGGTTGATCGTGTGTGGAATGCGTGGGTTGATGCGGATGCTTTGCAGGAGTGGTATCACCCAACTGATTTGGCCAATGTTGTAGATTCTGCTCAGTCTGATGCGACGGTAGGTGGCGTGTGGGCTGTCGCTGTTGATGTTCCTGCACATAATTTTGCGGCTTATTTCTTTGGCCGCTATACCGTGGTTGTTGACCACATCAAGCTTGAGCACACTATGTGCTACACCGAAAGTGCTGAAGAATTTGTGGCACGTTCTGATGATGCACCGCATCATTTGGTTGTGGTTGATTTTGAAAGTCGCGGCGAGAAAACGTGGGTGAAGTTTTCTCAGTTTGGTGAGCTTCCTGAAGATCACGCCCCACAGGCGCAAGCTGGTATGGAAAGTTACTTTGACTCGCTAGCGGCGTTTCTTTCTTAGTTTTGTGATTAGTTCACTGTTCCGGCTGCAAGGATTTTTCCGGTCGCAGCAGTTTTTGACACTGCAATGAATTTCCAGTCCAACGATGTTGCATGCAAAGTAAGTTTTGCAACGCCGTATGAATTTTTTATGCAGGTTGGTCCTGAACATTTATAGAGGTCAGCACCGCCTGTTCCGATTGTCATAGTTAACACTTTGTGTGCGGGAACGTTCGCTGTCGCTGCTACGTTTCGTTTCACTGGTTCAAAAATGTGGTCGTGACCAAAGAGCGCAACTTTTACGTCGATGTCGGCTGATGCGACGGTCCATAGCGAGGTGACACCGATATCTGTTTGGTTCCCATGGGGACCGGTGCTGAAACGTGGACGATGCCACATGACGATTGTGGGTCTGCCGTTATTTGCTGCGAGTTGTGCCTTGAGAAAATTTATTTCTCGAGTTCCTTTTGCGTTGAGTTGGTGTGATGAGCTGGACAAACCTTCGCTATCAAGACCGATGACTGTCCACGTACCTATGCGGGTGGATGACCACAGATCAGGTAGTTCTCCTTGGCGCACCGTTAACGGGAAATGATATTTCTTGGCAGTCAGTCGGTATCCGTCAGCCGTTGCCGATTTTGAGTATTCGTGGTTTCCAGGCACAGCGATTGTGTGAATCTTGCTGGCGACAAGCGTTCCCCAGCTTGGGTTGAATTTTGTCGTAAAGTCAGCGGGCTGGCCGTAGAGATATGCCAAGTCACCCAGAAGTAGTACTTGAGAAGGCTTGAGCGCAGCTGTTAATGCGGCGGTCTTGGTTTGCGGTCCATTGACGTATTTAGCGACATCTCCAACGGCCACAATTGTGACGTCTGCCGAGCTGGCCTGCGATGGTGAGATTCCTGCACCGGCAACGAAAAGCGCCAAAAGTGCAAATGCAGATCCAAGCCGAAGTGTGCGCATTCCTTGATGCTACGTCAGTAACTCTCTATGTTCTTGCCGTGTCTGCGGTACGTGGTCATCAGGCTTGCGAAAATCCATCTAAACTTAGGACAGTGACCCAACTTTCAGTACGCTCAGACCTCCGTAACGTCGCTATCATCGCCCACGTTGACCACGGCAAAACCACTCTCGTCGACGCAATGTTGCACCAATCGGGTGCTTTCAGCGCCCATCAGGATGTCAACGAACGCGTTATGGACTCGATGGACCTCGAGCGCGAAAAGGGCATCACGATTTTGGCCAAGAACACCGCGGTCCGCTATGTCGGCCCAGCAATGCCCGATGGCGTCACGCTGAACATCATTGATACTCCAGGTCACGCTGACTTCGGTGGCGAAGTTGAACGTGGTTTGGAAATGGTCGATGGCGTAATCCTGTTGGTCGACGCATCTGAAGGCCCGCTCCCACAGACTCGTTTCGTTTTGCGCAAGGCTCTCCAGAAGCGTCTTCCTGTAGTTCTCGTTATTAATAAGGTTGACCGTCCCGATTCACGTATCGCTGAAGTTGTCGATGAAACGTACGAATTGTTCTTCGATCTAGATGCTGACGAACAGCAGATTGAATTCCCAATCGTGTACGCGTCGGCAAAAGCCGGGCGTGCATCGATGACTCGTCCAGCGGATGGCGGCATGCCTGAAGAGGCCGATCTTGAAGCATTGTTTACAACCTTGATCAATACCGTTCCTGCGCCGACTTTCGATCCGGAAGCTCCTCTGCAGGCGCACGTCACCAACCTTGACGCATCGCCGTACCTCGGTCGTTTGGCGCTGTGCCGCGTTCGTAATGGTGAAATCAAAAAGGGTCAGATGGTGACCTGGTGCAAGATTGATGGCTCGATGCAGAAGGCCAAAGTTGTTGAACTCTTGATGACACAGGCACTGGATCGTGTATCAGTTGCTTCTGCCGGACCTGGTGACATCATCGCTGTTGCAGGTTTTGAAGACATCACTATCGGTGAAACATTGGCTGACCCGGATAACCCAGTTGCCCTTCCGATCATCACTGTTGACGAACCATCGATTTCGATGACTATTGGTATTAACTCTTCGCCACTTGCAGGTGAAACGGGTAGCAAGGTCACAGCCCGTTTGCTGAAGACTCGCCTTGAGGCTGAACTTGTCGGTAACGTGTCGATTCGCGTCTTGGAAACTGAACGTCCTGATACCTGGGAAGTTCAGGGACGTGGCGAACTTCAACTTGCTGTGCTTGTTGAATTGATGCGTCGTGAAAAGTATGAAATGACTGTTGGTAAGCCTCAGGTGGTTACTCGCGAAATTAATGGAAAAATTCATGAGCCGGTCGAACGCCTCACGATTGATGTTCCAGAAGATTACGTCGGTGTAGTAACCCAGCTTCTTGGTCTTCGTAAGGGACGCATGGAACAGATGGTCAACCATGGAACTGGTTGGGTTCGCATGGAGTACTTGGTTCCGGCCCGCGGACTTATTGGTTTCCGTACCGAGTTCCTCACTGAAACTCGCGGTACCGGCTTGTTGCACCACGTGTTTGAAAAGTATGAACCATGGTTTGGCGAATTGCGTACGCGTCCAAATGGTTCGTTGATTTCCGATCGCCGCGGCGCAGTTACTTCGTATGCATCATTCAGCTTGCAGGAACGTGGCACGTTGTTCGTCGCGCCAACGACCGAAGTTTATGAAGGAATGATTGTTGGCGAAAATGCACGTTCAGAAGACATGGACGTCAACATTGTTCGCGAAAAGAAACTCACAAACGTTCGTTCGGCAACTGGTGATGAACTGGAGCGCTTGATTCCTGCTAAGACTGTGAATCTTGAACAGGCTTTGGAATTCTGCCGTGAAGATGAATGTGTTGAAGTGACTCCAACTGCAATTCGCATGCGCAAAGTTCATTTGGCAAAGGTAGATCGTGACAGAGTGCGCTCGCGCGCTCGCAATAACTAGGCTGTTGTTATGGCTCGATCTCGGTACGCACGATGGGGCGTTGTTGCTGTCGTAGCGCTATTGATTGGCGCCAGCGTAGCTGGCTCGTCAGTTATGCGAAATCGAGATACTGGATTCAATGTCGCACTCAATAATCGTGTAGGTGTACTGGGTCCTGCCGGTGGAACGCTAAAAGTTGGATCGTCGCTTCCGTGTGACTCACTTGATCCTGCTCGAACGTTTTCAAGCTGGTGCTCATCGGTTCAACGCCTTTATATGCGCAATTTGATGGCGTTTGTTGGTGCCCCAGGCACGGCGGGCCTCGAGGTTGTTCCCGATCTCGCAGTTGCTGACCCGACGGTCAGTGCTGATTACCGAACCTGGACGTTCACGATTAAATCCAATGCACGTTGGGATGATGGTTCGCCGGTTACTTCTGATGATGTTCGTTACTCAATCGAACGTCTTTATGATCCGAAACTTGGCATCACGGTGTCACCCGACCTACTGTGCCTTTTGAGTGCTTGTAATACCGGCTTCCCAAATTACAAAGGTCCGACGGGCAAGCAGCCGCACCTCAAAACGATTATCACTCCGTCTAGTCGAGTGGTAACGTTCCGGCTTGCCCGATCATTTTCAGGTTTCTCTAGTGTTCTTGCATCTATGCAGTTCGCACCCATTGAACGCGCGCGCGAAAAAGCAACACTTGGTCGTGACCGCGCTTACGCAACGAACCCTGCGTCTAACGGCCCTTTCAAGGTCACTTTCACAGGCGATAATCAAATCACGTTTGTTCGAAATGCTGAATGGGATCAAAGCACAGACATTGTGCGGTTCCCTCAGGTTGATTCAATCGTGTGGGATATTTTTGCCAATGAAACTGATGTCGATCAGGCAGTCCTCTCTGGCAAAATTGATTTGAAATTGAACGATGGTCTTGGTGGGCAGGCACGCATTGATTCACTGTCGAAAAAAGATGTCAAAGATCATTTAGATATTTCACCAGTTGGATTCACAAGTTACTTAGCGATTGTGCCCACAACAGCGCCACTTGATCGGCGGGCATGTCGCGAAGCAATATTTTTTGCCTTAAACAAGCGTGAGTTACAAACTATCCGTGGCGGTGAAGGTACTTCTAGCATTGCAACGTCAATGACGCCGCAAACTGTCCTCGGTTTCGATGCGAGCAATGACAAATATTCGAGTGGTGCAAATAGTGACGGAAACATTTCTGCTGCCCACGACAAATTAGATGAATGTGGTTACCCTGACGGCTTTGAAATCAAATTTGCTTACCCTGCACTGGGTCAAGGTAAAGCCCTGTACACATCGGTTCAAAAGAGTTTGGCCAACGTAGGAATCGTCGTTGATCCAGTGGAATCGACAAACATTGGAATGTATTACTCATCTGATGTTGGCCGCCCGGACAATGTTCAAGCTCAGGGCATTGGCTTAATTGCTGCAGGTTGGGGACCAACGTATGCCTCGCCGATGTCTTTCTGGTCACCGATTGCAGACGGCCGAAATATTCGCGTTGCAACAAACCAGAATTATTCGTTGATCAATGATTCATATATCAATGGACAGATTGATATCTTGAATGCAACTCAGGACGAATCGGTCTGGGCAGGCGCCAACAAGAGCATTGAAGACTCAGTGATGGCCAAGGCGGTTTACTTACCGTATGCAAGCGATGTTGTGACGTTGTATCGGAATAGTCGGTTGGCCAATGTCTATGTTGAATTGGCGCTTGGCGGGCAGTATGACCTGGTCAACATTGGGTTACGGGTCAATAACTAGAAAATTGCCCTAAAAAGCCGTTTTGGTTGCAATTTTGTGACCTTAAAGGGGTTATTTTTTCCTTGCCCACCTGATGAGGTGACAGCGATTGTTCTAGACTCGCACAAGACCACACAATCCGTAGGAGTCGCACAAATGTCGGTGGCAACCGAAAACGAAGGCCTTCCGAGCCTTGACGTGGTTGTGCCTGAAGCGACTCGCGAACAAATCACTGGACGAACGTTGCGTCAGATTGCTTGGATGAGGTTGCGGCGAGATCGGGTTGCCAAGGTAAGCGTGGCCATTCTGCTAGTCATAGTGTTCTTGGCGGTTTTTGCGCCTGTCCTATGCGGACTTCTGAAAGTTGACCCGTACACGTTCCATTCTGAAGTCATTAGCGACAATGGCGGGCTCCCAATCGGTAAATGGGGCGGAGTATCAAAGGCTCACCCACTCGGTGTTGAGCCCGGAACTGGCCGCGATATTTTGGCTCGCCTGCTTTATGGATCGCGTATTTCACTACTCATTGCAGGCTCGGCAGCTCTCATCACTGTTGTCACTGGTGTCGTAGTGGGAATTGTTGCTGGAAATTCACGCGGCTGGGTAGATAAGGTTCTAGGCCGATTCATGGATCTGACCCTTGCATTTCCAGTTCTTTTGGTGATCATCGCAATGTCACCGGTTCTTGAACAGCGCGTTGTTGCGGCCGGTGTTCCCGATGGAAATACCTCACGGGTTATCACGTTGATTATTGTGCTGAGCGTTTTTGGCTGGCCGTACCTTGCTCGACTGATTCGTGGTCAAGTTCTTGGGCTTCGTGAGCGTGAATTTGTTGAGGCAGCAATCTCGCTTGGTGCCAGCAACCGACGCATTTTGTTCAAAGAGCTACTTCCAAACCTGTGGGGACCCATTTTGGTGTACACCACAATCGCTGTACCGGGATTGATTGGCGCCGAAGCAACACTGGCGTATTTAGGTATTTCTGTGCTGCCGCCAACTGCAACATGGGGTTCCATGCTTGAAGAGTCGGTCGGATACTTCACGGTAGATCCGTTTTATTTCTGCGTGCCGCTGACCATGTTGGTTGCCGCAGTTTTGTCATTCAACTTGTTGGGTGACTCATTGCAAGATGCGCTCGATCCGAAAGCAGGGCGCAAATAGATTTCTGTGCACTCATCCCGAGTGTGCAGATTGATTCGAAAGAATCACAAAACGACAGGCTCGAACCCTCGGGCCGTTATGGAGGACATGCCATGAAAAAGTCGACAAGCATCCGCTTCGGCGTTGGTGCAGCGACAGTGGCCATGCTCTTGACTGCCTGTGGCAGTTCAAGTGGCGATGGATCCACGACAGGTACCAAGGGTGGAACCTTGTACATCTTGACGCAAGGCGAGCAGATTCTGCACTTGGATCCGCAGCGCAACTACACCGGTGAGGACCTTGCATTTGCAAGTGGCTACCTCAACCGCACGCTCACCCAGTACACACTCAGCAAGGACAACGCAACCGCTTCGAAGCTCGTTGCTGACCTTGCAACTGACACTGGCACTGCCAGCGATGGTGGTAAGACTTGGGCATTCACGATTCGCGATGGCGTGAAGTGGGAAGACGGCAAGCCAGTAACGTGTGACGATGTTAAGTACGGTGTTTCACGTACGTTTGCATCGGACATCATTACTGACGGTCCAAGCTACGCAATCTCGATGTTGGATATTCCAAAGGGTGCTGACGGTTCGTCAAGCTACCCTGGTCCATACAAGGCTGACGCTGCTGCACAGGCACTTTACGACGCAGCAGTAACTTGTGAAGGCAGCAAGCTGACCTTCCACCTTGCCAGCCCATCTTCTGACTTCAACTACACCGTTACCCTGAGCGCATTTGCGCCAGTGCGTAAGGATGCAGACACAGGCGAGAAGTATGACGATCACGTATTGTCTAACGGACCATACAAGATCCAGTCATACGTTAAGAAGTCAAAGCTTGTTCTTGTACGCAACGACCAGTGGGATCCAGCAACGGATTCATTGCGTCCTGCATACCCAGACACAATTGAGTACGACTTCTCGCTTCCAGCAGACGTCATCACCCAGCGCATCATGGCTGATGCAGGCAACGATTCAAATGCAATCTCTCCAGATGGCATCGTTCCTACCCAGCTTGCTGCAGTGTTCAGTGATCCAAAGTTTGAAAAGCGTCGCTTGAATGACCTAGATCCATACGTTCGCTACTACGCAATCAACACCAAGAAGGTTCCAAACGTTAAGCATCGCCAAGCAATCCTTGCTGCTGCAAACCGTGAAGAACTTCGCAAGATTGCTGGCGGTATCTACGCTGGTGACTTCGCAGACGGTGTTGTAAAGCCAAACATCGGTGTTGACTATGCTCCAACCGGACTATGGGACACACTTCTTGGTGACAAGGTTCCTGTAACAGGTAATCCAGAATTGGCTAAGAAGCTCATTGCTGATTCAGGCGAACCATTCCCGAACCCATTGGTTGTCGATTACGCAAAGACACCTACCAATGACAAGGCAATCTCGTCACTCGTAGCTTCACTTGCTTTGGCTGGCATCACTGTTAAGCCAAATCCATTGGAGCCAGGTGGCTACTACGGCGTCGTTCTTGATCCTGCAAAGCAGGGTGGAATGTCAGCCGGTGGTTGGGCACCAGACTGGTCGAATGCTTCAACAGTTCTTCCAGAACTGTTCACCCCATCGGGTGGCTTCAACATGTCACAGTACGACGATGCCGCTTTCAATGCTGAGGTTGCTGCCGCTAAGGCAATGACCGACCGCGGTGAACAGGCTAAGGCCTGGCAGGCACTCAGCGTGAAGTCAATGCAGGCCGCACTAGCCCTACCAACACGTTTTGGTAAGGAACAGCGCTTGCAGGGATCGAACGTCTCAGGTGCTTACACCTGGGGTCCGTATGGCTCATACCCATACGCAACCCTGTCAGTTAAGTAACTAACTAGTTAGTTCGGATGTGTGGGTGCTTCGGTACCCACACATCCGGCTACTACTAGCTCCACCAGTCACACTCAGCAGCGGAAGGAACACATGTTTCCCTACATCATTCGACGCCTCGGCCTTATGGTCGTGATGTTGACGTTGCTGAGCATTGTGACTTTCTTGCTTTTTAATGCAGTTCCAACTGATCCTGCGATGTTGACGTGTGGCAAGAGCTGTACGCCCGAACTCGTTGCGGCAAACCGAATTCGACTCGGACTAGACCAACCGCTTTACGTTCAGTACATCGATTGGATCAAAGCAATTTTTGTGGGTCGCACGTACGGTTCTGGGACTCAAACCTTCCCATGCAATGCACCATGCCTTGGGTATTCATTCCGCAACGGTGAAGAAGTAACTGTCATGATCAAGGCAGCCCTTCCAATCACAATTTACTTAGCGCTCGGCGCATTTGTTTTGTGGATGGTTTTCGGAATTCTCTCCGGTATTTATGCGGCAAAGCACCACACTGAATGGCAAGACCGAGTCATCATGGGTGTGGCACTCGTCGGCTATTCGCTTCCAGTATTTTTCATCGGCTTGGTTTTGCTGATCTTTGTGGTCGTTCGTTTACACCTTTTGCCTTATCCCGATTACGTTGCGCCGCAAACAAATCCAGTGCAGTTCCTGCAGACCATGATCCTTCCGTGGATTTCGCTGGCAATTCTTTACGCCGCGTACTACACCCGTCTCACACGTTCACAAATGCTGGAAACGTTGAGCGAAGATTACATTCGCACCGCACGGGCGAAGGGACTTCCTGAGTCTGTCGTAGTCCGCAAGCACGGCTTCCGTGCTGGGCTCACTCCGATTGTGACTTCGGCAGGCCTTGACCTTGCTGGTTTGCTCGGAGGCGCTGTCATCACTGAGTACATTTTTAGTTTGCCTGGTCTGGGTCGTTTATCAATCGGTGCGGTCACCGAATATGACCTACCAACAATTACAGCGACGGTGCTTGTTGCAGCAACATTTGTCATTGTCGCGAACCTGATTGTTGACATGCTGTACGCAGCTATCGACCCACGGGTGCGGTTGTCATGACACAGACAAACGAAGTACTCCTGTCCGTACGCAACCTTTCGGTTTCTTTCACCACCGAAGACGGCGAAGTAAACGCAGTCAGTAATGTCTCGTATGACGTCCGACGCGGTCAAACCTTGGCAATCGTTGGCGAATCAGGATCAGGCAAGTCAGTCTCAAGCCTGGCAATCATGGGTTTGCTCAGTGGTAAGTCGGCACACGTCAGTGGTGAAGTCGAATTTGATGGGCAGCAGCTAGTAGGCGCGGATCCCGAAGATGTGCGCAAACTGCGTGGAAGTCGCATTGCCATGATTTTTCAGGATCCATTAAGCGCATTGCACCCGTATTACAAAATTGGCGATCAGCTTATTGAGGCTGTTCAAGTTCATAACAAGGTAAGCGATGCGGATGCGCGTAAACGTGCTGCGGAAATGCTTGATCGTGTTGGTATTCCATCAGTCGAACAGCGCTTGGATGAATATCCTCATCAACTTTCGGGTGGAATGCGTCAACGCGTCATGATTGCAATGGCTCTCATTAATGACCCAGAGCTTCTTATTGCAGACGAACCCACAACTGCTCTTGATGTGACGGTACAGGCCCAGATTTTGGACTTGTTGCGCGATCTGCAAAAAGAATTTGGAACGGCAATTGTTCTCATCACCCACGATCTTGGTGTGGTTGCCGACCTAGCCGACGACGTCATGGTGATGTATGGCGGTAGTGCAGTTGAACAAGCACCTGTTCGAGAAATTTTCTACCAACCGCAAATGCCATACACCTGGGGATTGCTTGCTTCGATTCCTCAGGTGCACGTCGATTCCACGCGCCTTGATCCAATCCCTGGCAACCCGCCTTCGCTGATCAACATGCCAACTGGATGTGTTTTTGCGCCACGATGCACCTACAAAAACCAAGTGCCCAACAATCTGTGTGCAACTACAAAACCAGATTTGGAAACAACATCATCTGGGCATTCAGCTCGTTGTCACCTCACTGCGGCGCAACGTGATGCAATCCGCTTGGAAAAAAATATTGGAAGGTCGAATTAATGTCTGAGTCGACACCAATTTTGCGAGTACGAGATTTGCAAAAGTATTTCCCAATCAATTCACGAGGCTTCTCACGCCGTCACATTGGTGATGTCAAGGCCGTTGATGGTATTTCACTTGAGGTCATGCCAGGAGAAACGCTGGGTCTGGTGGGCGAAAGCGGATGTGGCAAATCGACCGCGGGTCGTGCCATGTTGCGTTTGCTCGAACCGACTGGCGGCGAGATCGAATTTGCTGGTCATGATGTTATGCGCATGAAGAAGCGCGACCTTGTTCCGCTTCGTCGCGAAATGCAGATGATTTTCCAAGATCCGTATTCATCGCTGAATCCGCGCCAAACTATCGGTTCAATTATTGGTGCGCCATTTGATATCCAAGGCGTCAAGCCCGAAGGCGGAGTTCAAAAAACCGTTCAGGAACTTATGGAACGTGTGGGCTTGAATCCCGAGCACTTCAATCGGTACCCAAGTGAGTTCTCTGGTGGACAGCGTCAACGTATCGGCATTGCTCGAGCAATTGCGTTAAAGCCCAAGCTGATTGTCTGCGACGAGCCGGTATCCGCTCTGGATGTATCTATCCAAGCTCAGGTGTTGAATCTCCTGGAGGACATTCAGGATGAATTCGGCATTGCCTACGTTTTCGTGGCCCATGATCTTTCGGTAGTTCGACATATTTCGGATCGTGTTGCTGTGATGTACCTCGGCAAGATTATGGAATCCGCACCTCGCGAGTTGTTGTACACCGCACCTGTTCACCCATACACACATGCGTTGTTGTCGGCAGTGCCAATTGCAGACCCAGACCGCGAACGTGCCCGCGAGCGCATCATCCTTACCGGTGATTTGCCTAGTCCGAGCAACCCGCCAGCAGGCTGTGTTTTCAACACACGGTGCTGGAAGGCTCAAGACCGTTGTTTCAGTGAAGCACCTGTCTTGCGTGAAATATCTGCGGGGCACAAAGTTGCCTGTCACTTCCCAGAAACGGGTGGCTTGAACGCCGCAGCAATGACGGCGCCAGCAACTGGCTCTGACTTTTCTGAAAACTAAGTACTAGCCAAGTTGAGTGTTGAAAAACTCAACGCTCAACAGCATCAGGTTTTCAGCAACAATTTCCTGTGGCGTCATGTGAGTGACACCTGACAGTGGCAACACTGTGTGCGCCTTACCGTGTGCGAGAAGTTCACTAGACAAACGCAAAGTATGCGCAACGACGACATTGTCATCTGCCAGCCCATGAACCAACATCAGTGGTCGTTTCAGGTGTTCTGCTCGCCACAATAAGGAATTGTGGTGGTACACATCTTCGGCAGTGGTGGGATTGCCAAGGTATCGCTCCGTGTATCCGGTGTCGTACCACTTCCACTCAATAACAGGCGCTCCTGCAACTGCTGCGTGGAATACATCCGGGCGTTCCAGAACTGCCAGCGCCGCCAGGTAGCCACCAAATGACCAACCTGTGATTCCTACCCGGTCTAGATCTACGTCTTCGGGGAAATGCGCGCCGACTGCTTGAACAGCAGAAACTTGATCGTCGAGGACTGGTTGCACAAAATCGTTGGTGATTGACCGATCCCAGACAGGCCCGCGTCCAGGAGTCCCTCGATTGTCTGCAATGACCACGCAATATCCCTGGTCAGCGAACCATTGATCCTCGGCGTAAATTAATGCCGAATTGAGCACTTGTGCGCCGTGTGGTCCACCGTAAGGGCGCACGAGAATGGGAAGCTTTGTGCTACCTGGAACATGATGAGCAGGAAAGAGCACCGCGGTGTGAACGTTGTGTGGGCCGGTCTGGAGATAGGTCACGTTCGGGCGTAGCGACGGCGATTCTGCGTGCGAGTCGAACTCGTGGATTGCTTTGCCCTCACACCTGAGTGTCCATGAACGTGAATGGTTGGCAAGCCGACTCTGCGACACAATCTGAAAGTTCTTATTGTCATGGGACGTAGGTGCCGATGCGCTGGCCACGCCATCCTCTGTGAGGAAGGTAACCGAGCCATCGAGTGCAATGCGAGCAACGCGGCGGTCGAGCGCGTTGTCAGTCACGATGGCGTGGATTGCCTCGTCGTCGGCGGAGAGCACGGACATGACCTGCAAACCCTGAGGCGAAACGGTCTCGCCTGAAAGTTGAAGCTCGCGAGTATCGCTCACTACATTGTCGACAACTGTGAGCAGTTTTTCGCCAATCCATCGAGGTTGACCTGGAATTACGTCAATGAAGTCTGCATCTGTGATGGCAGCAACTGACACTAAAGAATCTGCGATGGCAGAAAAATGTTCGAAATGCTTTTGCTCGCGATTCGACAACGTGACAAGTGGTTCGTGATTTTCCTGCCAAGTAACGCGCACCAAGTATTCAAAAGTCTCGCGATCCCAGGTGAGCTCCGTCTTATTGCCGTTTAGTGCAATCCGGAATAGCTTCACATCGGCATTAGGGGTTCCTGCCGCTGGGTAGCGCTGTTCATGTGGAGCGTTCTCTGGTGTTGCAGGATCTGAAATCCACCAAGTATTTACGGTTGAAGCATCGACACGAGTCACCAAAACTTCGGCGCTGGACGGCGACCACCACATTCCGTTCATACGACCGAGTTCTTCAGCGGCAACAAAGTCAGCTAAACCCCATGTGACGTTTTCGGCTCCATCGTGGGCAATCACGCGTTCATTGCCACCATTGAAATCTGCAATGCGCACTTCGGAGCCTGTTGACCACATGACGTGTAAACCATCTGGGGAGGTGTGTGGATCAATGATTGGTCCGGTGACATCGAGCCCGATGAAACTGCCAGTGGTGAGGTCACCTGTATACAACTGACCAGATAGCGCAAATGAAACAGCATTTCCCGTGCTGTCCACGCTGTAAGAAGTGATACCCGCTGTTGTTTCGCGCATGCGCTCACGACGCGCACGTTCTGCGTCAGGTACGTCCTCAGAGCCAGTAACGAGCGCGCGGGCATCTGCCACCTTGCGTTCGATGTTCTGCGCAATGTCATAAACCCAAAGCGAGTTCACGGCATCGCGGCCGTGATCGCTTCGCAGAAAGGAAACCAGTGTTGCGTCGGCATTGATGTGGAATGTTCTCGGTGCTCCAAGTTGGAAATTACGAGTCGCAGCCTTTTGCCGTGGGAATGTCTCAGTCACATCGCAATCTTGCCACTATTTACGACTCGATGGATGGTTGAAAGGTATCCACTTGGCGTCTCGTATGGTTGTCCTATGGATCGTCGCTTGTTGCTTGTGCACGCCCACCCGGATGATGAAACCATCGGATGCGGTGCCACCATGGCGAAGTATGTTGCCGAGGGCGCTTCGGTGACATTGGTTACTTGCACGCTTGGCGAAGAAGGCGAAGTTTTAGTTCCTGACCTGGCGCAGTTAGCAGCCCAGCATGATGACCAACTTGGAACCCATCGCCATGGTGAGCTTGCATCGGCGATGTCTGCGCTGGGAGTTACTGATTGGCGACTCCTTGGTGGGCCAGGTGCATTTCGAGATAGCGGAATGATTGGTACTGAGCCAAATGCACGCCCCGACAATTTTTGGAATAGCGATTTACTGAATGCTGCGCGCCACCTAGTAAAAATCATTCGCGAAGTACGACCACAAGTTTTAATCACATACGACGACTTTGGCGGGTATGGCCATCCAGATCATATTCAAGCTCATCGTGTGGCCACATATGCAGTTGCGCTGGCGGAGGCGGAAAGTTTCGCACCTGACCTTGGCAATCCTTGGTCGATTTCAAAAATCTATTGGACTGCTTTCCCAGTAAGTGTCATGCGTGCTGGGATCGAGATGTTGAAAGCAGCCGGTGACCAATCTGGATTTGCTGCACAGGATCCCGATGACCTGCCATTTGCGTGTCCCGATGAATTCGTGACTACGTATATAGATGGAAGCACCTATGTGGATAAGAAAACTGCTGCTCTGCGCGCACATGCAACGCAAATCAGCGCTGACGAAGGTTTCTTTGCCTTGTCCAATAACCTCGGTGCGCAAGTACTAGGTACTGAGTATTACCGACTTGTTCGCGGGGCCAAGGCTGGCCCGTTCGATGCCGAAGGTCATGAGACAGATGTCTTCGCAGGACTGGACTCAGAGTGAAGAAGTTAGGCGCACTACTTACTGGCATGATTGCCGGATTCGGACTAGCTGTACTTGCTGGTTTTGTTCAGGCAGATCGAATCTATATTTCTGGGCACCTTGTTCCGTATGGAATGGTGCTGGCTGTCTCAATGGTGATTCTTTCTGCGCTGTGGTTAGCGCGAGCATTTCAAACGCGCCTAGCGGCTGTGGGTTTGGTCAGCGTGTGGGTTGTGTTCACTTTTTATTTTGCTATGGCTAAACCAGATTCTGATCAAATAATTTTTAAAACGTGGTACTCGACCACATACTTATTTGCGACAGCAATACTTGGCGGCATGGTGTGCTCGTTACCTCCGCTGTCACAAACCAAAGTGCCTATGTACACCCGTCAAGATATACAAATCGAAAATCAAGAATCGACTTTCAATGACTGAGTATGGACACGACACGACACGTAAGCGCCCACGATGGATTCTTGGCGTCGCGATTGGCCTACTTGTTGTGGCGGCAACCTATGTGGCGCTGATTATCAAGACATCAGGTGTCGTTCCTGCCAACACAAGCGTGGCAGGAATTTCGCTGGATGGCTTGTCCCCAGTGCAGGCAAAAGAAAAATTGCAGTCTGCATTAGGCGAATTGGCAACTGCCCCTATCGAGCTCAAGGTCAATGACAAAAATGTCAGCGTAGATCCGGCAACAGCAGGCCTCGGCATAAACATAAGTAGAACTATCGATGAGCTTTCAGCTAAAACGGCAAACCCAATCACTTTGATTAAGCGATTGCGCGGAGGTGGCGAAACCAACCTCGTGATCGACATCGATGAAAGCAAATTGATGGCAGCAGTTCATGGTTTGGCGACGAATACAACAGTTGCGGCAACTGAGCCATCGATTGTGTTTCTAGATGGTCAAGGCACTGTTGTTGCCGGAAAACCGGGTGTCGTCTTGGATGAAGCCAAGGCGCTCGAACTCATTCGCAATAACTACATGACTTCGTCTGCCGATGCACTTGTTGTGCCGGTCCAAATTACTCAGCCACACCCCGCCACTGTGGCAACAGATTATCTCGGTGCAGCGATGTCGGCGGTCAGTGTTCCGGTGATTGTGTCAATTGGTGGTGTTTCCACATCGTTGACACCTGCTCAACTCAAATCGGCTGTGTCGTTTACCTATAAAGATGGGAAGTTCGTTCCAGGCGTTGACGGCGAGAAGTTATTCGCATCTTTGAAAGAAATTTCTGGAGCATTTCCTCAAGGTCCAGTGGATGCGACCTTTAAAATTGTTAACGGTAAGCCAGTGGTTGTCCCTGGTGTGGCGGGAAGAGGAACGACACCGGAAAAACTCGCCGCTTCGGTTGCAAGTGTTATCACCGACTTGAACTCACGCACTGTGGTGATACCGCTTGCAATAGTTCAGCCAGATTTCACCACCGAAGAGGCTAAGGCCCTTGGCATCACAGATGTGTTGAGCACGTTCACACAGCATTTTCCTTACGCGGCATACCGTGTTCAAAACATTGGACAAGCGGCAAAGTATCTCAATGGAACAATTGTTCAACCAGGCGAGACGTTCTCAATGAATGACACGGTCCTGGAACGTACGGAAGCCAATGGTTACACCAAGGGATTCATCATTGGCGGCGACGGACTATTCCACGAAGATCTCGGTGGCGGTGTATCGACTGCAACAACTGCGGTGTGGCATGCGGCGTTCTACGCAAATATGGTTCGAGTTGAACAACGTGCGCATTCATTCTGGATTGCCCGATACCAGCCTGGATTAGAAGCAACCGTTTCGTGGGGGAGCCTGGACTTGAAGTGGAAGAATCCAGAAAAGTCCGGTGTGTTAATTGTGACCGCAATGACGAACTCGTCAATAACCGTCACTATGTACGGGACTAAGACCTATGACAAAGTTGAATCCACAAGTTCACCGCGCACAAATGTCACACCGTACAAGACCATCATCAGCACTGACCCACAATGCATCGTCCAGCCTGGGGTCAACGGTTTCAGCATTACCGTGACAAGAGTTGTGACCAAAGCTGGCATTGTTGCTTCCACGGAACCGTTTAAGACTGTCTATTCACCATCGACAAATGTGATTTGTCGAAAAGCCAGTCCGTCTCCGACACCTAAGCCTTCACCTTCTAGGTCCTAGAGTTCGGGACGACTGTGGCTAAGGGTTAAGAAAAAGCGGACTCAATCGCGCAAATCTAGCCAACACGTTGTACGGTTAAGGGAAGCCGCGCAGAGTTGCGCACTGACTTTGGAGGACCCGTGACCTACGTCATCACTCTGCCTTGCGTTGATCTCAAGGACAAGGCATGCGTTGAAGAATGCCCAGTAGATTGCATCTACGAAGGTGACCGCATGATGTACATCCAGGCAGACGAGTGTGTTGACTGTGGAGCATGCGAACCAGTGTGTCCTGTTGAAGCGATCTACTACGAAGATGATGTTCCTGCCGAACAAGCTTCTTTCACTGCAGCTAACGTCGAATTTTTCTCAACACTTGGTTCACCTGGTGGTGCAGCTAAGACTGGTAAGACAAGCAACGATCCGGAATCAGTTGCTTCGCTTCCAACTCAAGAGCACTAATTGATTTCTCCGCTTGCCGATGGCCTGCCGGATTTCCCTTGGGACACAATTGCTGACGCCGGTGCTCGCGCACGTGCACATGCCGGCGGAATAGTTGATCTGTCGATTGGGACACCAATTGACGACAGTCCACTCTTTATTCAAGAAGCACTTCGCGATGCCTCCAATGCACCTGGCTATCCAACTGCGGCTGGAACTCTTGATCTTCGAAATGCGTGGGCGAACTGGGCTAATCGAATTTTGAATGCGCATGTCGCAGAATCTCACGTAGCAATTTCAATTGGCTCCAAAGAACTTGTGGCACTTTTGCCATTCGCGCTTGGTGTTGGTCCAACGCACACAATCGCAATCCCTGAACTTGCCTACCCAACGTATGCGGTGGGTGCATTAATGGTCGGCGCCAAATGTGTCACGTACACAACAGCGTCTGATATTCCTGACAATGCAGATTTTGTCTGGATCAATACGCCAAGTAATCCAACAGGTGAAGTACTTGATGTTGGCGCACTTAAGGCAATTGTTGATCGTGCCCGTTTGATTCAGGCAACTGTAATTAGCGATGAATGTTACGTGGAACTTGGTTGGACCGCCGAACCAGTTTCAGTTCTTGACCCGCGCGTCAACGGCGGCGACCTGACTGGCATTGCTGCACTTTTTTCGTTGTCGAAGAGATCCAATCTTGCTGGGTACCGTTCAGGAGCAATGATCGGTGATGACAACCTCATCAAGTCTGTTGTGGGATTCCGCAAGCATGCGGGCTTGTTGATGCCATTCCCCGTGCAAGCTGCCAGCATCGCTGCTTTAAATGACGACGCACATGTCGCTGTACAAAAAGCCCGATATTCTGCGCGGCGTGATGTACTTCACACGGCCCTCACATCAGCGGGATTCACCATTGATCATTCACAAGCTGGTTTGTACTTGTGGGCTACCCGCGGTGACAACTGCCGCACGACCGTCGATGAACTCTCAGAATTAGGCATTTTGGTAGCCCCTGGAAGTTTCTACGGACCAGCCGGCGATACTCACGTTCGAGTGGCGCTCACCGCCAGTGACGAACGGGTCGCCGCCGCCGCCCTTCGCCTGACCGCCGGCTGAGATATCGAATTACCGCCTGCCCCTGAAGGCGGGTAAGTTGTAACTATGTCTGGAGCAACTCTTCACCACGATTCTGGCGATCTTCCCCTGAAGGAAGTTGCTGCCACTGTTGGCTCAGCCGCGTACGACATTGCGCCGCTGCTCAAGGAAACTGGCCACATCACTCTTGATCATGGCTTCATGAACACTGCATCATGCGAATCGAGTATCACGTACATCGACGGTGACCAGGGCATCTTGCGCTACCGCGGATACCCGATTGAACAATTGGCTGAAGGAAGCACGTTCCTAGAAACGTCGTACCTCTTGATTTACGGAGAATTGCCAACTCCTACACAGCTTTCAAAGTTCCAAGATGACATCAATCAACACACAATGGTGCACGAAGACTTACGTCGATTCTTTGATGGCTTCCCGCGCGATGCGCACCCAATGCCGGTTCTTTCTAGCGCAGTCAGCGCACTATCTACTTTCTACCAAGATTCACTTGATCCATTTGATGAGCGTCATGTAGAAATTTCGACCATTCGCTTGATGGCTAAGGTACCAACACTGGCCGCGTACGCGCATAAAAAGACCGTTGGTCAGCCCTACATGTATCCGGATAACAGCCTTGGGTACGTCGGAAATTTCTTGAGCATGACATTCGGGGTGCCTGCTGAAAAGTACATCGTGAATGAGGCCGTCGAAAAGGCACTCGACATGCTTTTTATTCTCCATGCTGATCACGAACAGAACTGCTCAACCTCCACTGTGCGCATGGTGGGTTCGTCGCACGCAAATATGTTTGCGTCAATCTCTGCAGGCATTAATGCACTCTTTGGCCCGCTTCATGGTGGTGCCAACCAGGCTGTTTTGGAAATGTTGAAAGACATTCATGCATCGGGCGAAGGAGTTGACCGCTTTATTGAGCGCGTCAAGAACCGCGAAGATGGAATTCGCTTGATGGGCTTTGGTCATCGTATTTACAAGAACTACGACCCACGAGCAGCCATTGTGAAGAAGCATGCCTACGAAATTCTGAACATGCTTGGCGTTCAAGATCCATTGTTCGACATCGCACTTCGTCTGGAAGAAGTTGCACTCACCGATCCGTTCTTTGTAGAGCGCAAGCTATACCCGAACGTTGATTTCTACACAGGTCTGATTTACCGTGCGATTGGTTTCCCAACGCGCATGTTCACTGTTCTTTTTGCACTTGGTCGTTTGCCAGGTTGGATTGCACAGTGGCACGAAATGATCACTGACCCTGACACGAAGATTGGCCGCCCGCGCCAGGTTTATGTTGGCGCAGACGCACGCGATTACATCAAGATTGGTGCTCGTCAGAACTAGTTCTTGTGTAGGGCGTCATTAAGGCCGCCCCACGAACCTTCGCGATTCACAACTTCAAGAGCACCCGATACTGAATTGCGTCGATACAACAGTCCATTCGCGCCTGAAAGCTCACGAGCCTTAATGACCGCACCATCCGGTAGCGTCACTTTCGACCCACCCGTGATGTAGCAACCTGCTTCAATGACGCAATTGTCACCCAACGAAATTCCAACGCCAGCATTTGCACCGACAAGGCATCTCTCGCCGATGGTAATCACTTCCTTGCCACCACCCGACAGTGTGCCCATGATGCTTGCGCCGCCACCGATGTCGGAGCCGTCGCCGACGACAACGCCAGCCGAAATTCGCCCTTCGACCATGCTTGCGCCGAGTGTGCCAGCATTAAAGTTCACAAAACCTTCGTGCATGATTGTGGTTCCACTAGCCAAGTAAGCGCCGAGGCGAACGCGGTCAGCATCTGCGATGCGTACGCCGCTAGGTACAACGTAATCAACCATGCGGGGGAACTTATCGACTCCGTAGACCGACAAGTGCTTGCCGGCGCGACGGGCATTCAGCTGTGCATTGGTGAGGTTATCAATTGCGATTGGCCCGAGGTTCGTCCAGGCGACATTAGTCAATAAGCCAAAGATGCCGTCCAAGTTGATTGTGCGGGGCTGGACCAAGCGGTGCGATAGCAGGTGCAAACGTAGGTATGCGTCAGCGGCATCCGTTGGTGCTGCACTCAGGTCAGAGATCACTGTCGTAATCGGTTGAACTCGCACGCCGCGAATGTCATCGGTGTCCATAGCGCGCTCTAGGCCGTCAGGAGCCGTTGGCGTTGTGCCCAAAGAAGGGGTGGGGAACCACACATCAAGCAAGGTCTCACCTGCAAAGGTGGCAAGGCCAATTCCGGAGGCTGAGTTCGCTGGATCAGTCATTATGCCCAAATTCCTTCGTGTTGCTGGCGGTCGCCACGATTTACTTCTTCCTACAGGACTACCGTAGTGCTGTGAGCCCTGTTGAGTTGAACCCAGCCGATGATGTCGTGGCATTAACTGCCGCCTTGGTGCGCGCCGAGAGCGTATCTGGCAATGAAGAGAGCCTGGCTAATGCCATCGAAACTCTGCTTCGCGAGGTGCCTTGGCTTGAAGTCTCGCGGTACAAAAACAATGTGGTGGCTCAAACGAATCTTGGCCGCAAGAGCCGAATTATCTTGGCTGGGCACATCGACACTGTCCCCATCTCCGACAACCTCGTGGCCACTGTGATCAACGCAGGTGGCACTCTCCCCAGCGATGGCACAGTTGTATCGGAAGACGTCCTTTTTGGTCTAGGTAGTTGTGACATGAAAGGCGGCGTCGCCGTTGCTCTGCGCGCGGCTTTAACCGTTGCAGAACCGGTATTTGATGTCACGTATCTTTTCTACGAATGCGAAGAAGTCGATAGTGCACGCAATGGACTGAACCACATCGCCAAAGATCATCCTGAGTGGCTTGCAGCCGATATCGCAATCCTGCTGGAACCGTCCAATGCAAATATTGAAGCGGGATGCCAGGGGACTTTACGTGCTGTAGTAAAAACGACCGGCGTGCGGGCACACAGTGCACGGTCATGGATGGGTGAAAATGCAATCCATGGCCTTGCAGATGCAATCGCTCGCCTGAATGCGTATGAACCACAAGTTGTTGCCGTCGAAGGACTTGAATACCGCGAGGGCCTCAATGCTGTTGGCATCTCAGGTGGCGTAGCCGGCAACGTCATTCCTGATCAAGCCACCCTCGAAGTCAACTACCGTTACGCACCCAGCACTTCAGCTGCTGACGCTGAAGCGCATGTGCGCGATGTTTTTGCTGGCTACCTCGTTGAATTTGTTGACAATGCTGCTGGCGCATTGCCAGGGCTCGAGCGCGAAGCACTACAAAGTTTGATTGCAAAAGTTGATGGCAAGGTTGCACCTAAATTCGGGTGGACAGACGTGGCACGTTTTTCGGCCATGGGTGTACCTGCTGTCAACATGGGTCCGGGCGATCCAAGTTTGGCTCACTCGCGTAATGAACATGTGCCTGTTGCGCAGCTCATCCGATGCGAAGAGCTCGTGCTGTCTTGGCTACGTGGGTAATTCGAGCCCCACTTCGCCATTGCGCACTTCGGGGTACCGTTGAGGTATGAGCAATCAGCCACAAATTCACCGTGAAGGTGCGGTTCTGCGCAAAGGTCACGCCCGTAAGTCGGGAACAACTGACCAGCGACTCCTAGACAGTCACGGTCGGTCGGATTGGGTTCACGAAGACCCCTGGCGAGTGATGCGGATTCAAGCCGAGTTCGTAAATGGCTTCGGCGCATTGGCCGAGCTTGGACCTGCTTTCAGTATTTTTGGAAGTGCCCGCACAGCGGCAGATAGCCCCGAGTATGCCCAGGCTGAAGAACTTGCACGTCGCCTTTCTGACCTTGGATACAACATCATCACTGGTGGTGGCCCGGGAATTATGGAGGCAGCCAATAAGGGTTGCTTCGCAGGTCCTGGCATCTCTGTTGGACTCGGTATCGAATTGCCTTTTGAACAATCGGTCAATGAGTATGTAGAGCTGGCAATTGACTTCCGTTACTTCTTTGCCCGCAAAACAATGTTTATTAAATATGCACAAGGGTTTGTTGTTTTCCCTGGTGGGTTTGGCACGCTTGACGAACTTTTTGAGGCACTCACGTTGGTGCAAACACAAAAGGTCACATCATTTCCTGTGATTTTGATGGGCTCTGCCTATTGGGGACCACTTATTAATTGGCTCCGTGACACAGTTGCCGCCGAAGGCAAGGTCTCTGTTAAGGATCTCGACATGATTCATGTCAGTGACGACATAGATGAAGTCATGGAAATTCTTTTGAGTGCCGAAGAGAAGCGTAAATCCATGGTGGATGAGTTTGGAATGATGAAGAAAACAGAGGGTGAAAACAAGTGACGAGTGCACATGTCGAATTGCATGTAGATATTCAGGTACCGGCTCAGCGTGTGTGGGATGCAATTGTCGATTGGCCAAGTCAAGGCAAGTGGATGATGGGCACAAAGGTATGGCCGGTCAATGGTGATGGCACGGGCGTGGGTGGACAGATTGAAGCGTTCACGGGAATCTGGAAAATTGGGTTCCTCGACACCATGACAATCACTTCTTGGGAACCACCGTTACGTTGTGACGTTCTCCATACAGGTCGCGTTGTTCGTGGCACCGGTACTTTTGTTGTGGTCCCGCTCGGTGAACATGCCTGCCGTTTTGAGTGGAGTGAAGATTTGGACCTCCCGCTTGGGGCGTTGGGCAAATTTGGCTTTGCGGTCACGCGTCCGGCCTTTGAATTTGGGGTGCAAAAGTCGTTGAATAAGTTCGCGCACATGTTGGAGTCGGGGAGCATTTAACGTTGTCCCACGGTGTGGACTTCTGGTTGCTAAAAAGACCTTTATTTAAAGGGTTTTGTGCAGATATCTGGATTTCGTAACCGCACCGATATGCGAGATAATAGGAACAACATAATTTGTACGACGAAAGAGGACCGAACATGGCGGCAATGAAGCCTCGCACCGGTGACGGCCCAATGGAATGCCCTAAAGAAGGCCGTGGCTACGTGCTACGTGTGCCTCTCGAAGGTGGCGGACGTTTGGTAGTTGAGCTGAATGCTCAGGAAGTAAAAGATTTAGGCGCAGTGTTGAAGGATACTGTCGCTGGAATGCCGAAGAAGTAAAACTTCGCAGGCCATAAGCGTGCCGAAGAAGTAAAACTTCGTAGGCCATAAGCGTGCCGAAGAAGTAAAACTTCGCAGGCCATAGGCAAGCCGAAGAAGTAAAACTTTAGATTTAAATAAGAAAGCGGATGACCTGAGGGTCATCCGCTTTCTTATTGTTAAGAGTTTTATCGCTTGCTGGCTACGAGTAGCCCGCCGCCGACTGCAAGGAGTGTTGAGTGAAGGCGTTCGTCTTCGTGGATGTCGTGCAGGACGCCACGGAGTGCGACTGTTTCGGGATCTCGTTGTGCGGGATCTGCAAGCTTGTCGTTCCAGAGTGCACGGTCGATTATCAGCAATCCACCCTTGCGGAGTAGCAGTACAGCGCGTTCGACGTGTGCACTGAGTTCTAGTGGGCGCGGGCTAATGAAAACAATGTCGTATGCATCTTCGGTGAGACGATCGAGTACTTCTTCGCTGCGCCCATTGATGAGTCGTACGCGGTTGGGATTGATGCCTGCTTGGGCTACTGCATCTTTTGCGATCAGTTGGAATTCGTTTTCAACATCAACGCTGGTGAGCACGCCGTCTGGGTGCATGCCTTCGAGTAGCCATAGTGCCGAGACGCCTGCGCCAGTGCCGATTTCTACTACGGTTCGCGCATCGACTGTTGTTGCAAGTGTGCGAAGTACTGCGCCGACACCTTCGCTGACGGCCACGCATCCCACTTCGGCCGCACGAGCACGCGCTGTAGCGCGGATCTCGTTCTCGCCTGCCCAGTGTTCTGCGAACTCGCTGGATGCGCGGTGGATTGCCAGGATACGTGGATCAGTCGGTGCCATGTAAGTAGCGTACGGCTCATGTTCGGGTTATGTGAAGATACGTCCCCTTGGATGGCGCCTTGCCAAAATTAGCCCAGAATAGAACTACCGATTGTAAGAACCTCGAAAGGTCTTGGGATGTCTGAAACACCTGAATTTCCATCTGCAGATGGCGGGCCAACTAGCCAGCCAGAATCACCAAGTGCTGTGCCTGTGAGCGACCCTCCGGCCAGTGCATCTGCTGATTTCGGGCAGTCTGTTGTAGCGACTGACGCACCTGCAGGCGACTTTTTGATTATGGGCACACCTGCGCCCGCATCGACCCACACTGAGCTGCCGTTGCCGTACGAGCCACCTACGTGGGTTTACCCAGCAGGTCCTGTATCTGCATCAACTGCACCTTCATCTAAAGCGAGCAATGCTGTGCGCAATGGAATCATTGCTGGTGTGGTCAGTGGCCTATTGTCGGGTTTTGGTGGCTATGCAATTTCCACACAAATACATTCAGGTAGCCAGGGATCCATTTCACTTCCGGCAGTGCCTGGTGACACGTCGCCTCGACCAGACAATTCCATTGCCGGCCTTGCTGCCAAAGTGCTTCCCACGGTTGTGTCCATTGATGTTGCGTCGGGAACTGCTGAAGGTACCGGATCAGGCTTTGTCATCCGCACTGATGCCAATGAATCGTTTATTCTGACAAACAATCACGTCGCTACAGGCGCTGGAGCAGGTTCGACAATCACAGTGCAATTCCAAGATCAGTCGACGGAGACAGCCACCATCGTGGGTACAGACACTTCTTACGATCTTGCGGTTCTCAAAGTGAATCGTGGCAACTTACCCGTTGCAGTTCTTGGAAACTCAGATGATGTTGTCGTCGGCGATGCCACCATTGCGATTGGTTCACCACTGGGTCTGACTGGAACTGTTACAAGCGGCATTGTTTCTGCTTTGAACCGTCCGGTGACTGCAGGCGAAAGTGGAAACGCTTCATCGTTTATCAATGCAATTCAAACTGATGCTGCAATCAACCCAGGAAACTCTGGTGGCCCACTGATCAACGCAGCTGGTCAAGTAATTGGTATCAACTCGGCAATTGCAACTCTGGGACAAAACACAACTGGTTCGCAATCAGGCAGCATCGGTCTTGGGTTTTCGATTCCTATTAATCAGGCAAAGCGAGTTGCTGAAGAATTGATGAGCACAGGTCATGCAACGCACGCCATCATCGGTGTTCAGCTTGACATGAGCTACACCGGTCAGGGCGCAAAAGTCCAGGAAGTCACCGCTGGCGGACCAGCGTCCACAACCGACCTCAAGCCCGGAGACGTCATCACAGCCATTGACGGAGTCAAAGTTGCTAATGGGACCGAACTAGTCGTCCGAATCCGTTCTCACGTCCCAGGTGACACTGTCACGCTTTCACGAGAAGGCGGCAGTGACGTGAAGGTAGTGCTCGGCTCAAAGGCGACGCAGTAGCTTCAAGCGAACCAATAACATTGGAGTAGCCCAGCCCAAACGGGTTGGGCTACAACCACATGAGGCAGGACGCGATGATTTTCGACATCGGCTTACCCGAGTTCATGGTGCTTGCCATGCTCGCGCTGATTGTCTTTGGTCCTGACCGCCTGCCGGGTATGGCAGCCCAAGCCGCCCGTGCCCTGAAATCGTTGAAGGCAAAAGCGAGCGCGGCTACCGCGGAACTCTCAACTGTCGTTGACACCAAGGCGCTGACGGACATGGCTGGGGATATCGCGAAATTGAATCCTCGCGGGATGGTCACCTCGGCAGTTCTTGGAACAACGCAAGCAAGTGCGCCGGTCGTTTCTGCCGCACCTGCGCGTTCGATGACCGTGCGCGCAGAGTTTGACCCAGACGCGACTTAGTGACGAACTGGCTCCACAGCTAAGTTCAGCCCCACGAGTCCACGTGACTTTTTACCCAGTTGTTCGGCAAGTGCGTAAATCATTTTCGCAGCTGGTGAATCTGGATCAGACAGCACGAGTGGCTGGCCATTGTCGCCACCTTCGCGAAGCTTTGGATCAAAAGGAACCTTGCCTAACAGTGGAATGTTCGTGCCAGACATCTTGCTTAATGTTTCGGCGACCATGTGTCCACCACCAGCACCAAACATGTCAATCGGTTCGCCGCAATGCGGGCAAGCAAACGCGGACATGTTTTCGATGATGCCTACGATGCGCTGATTCACTGTAGGTGCCAGCGCAAACGTTCCGGAACGGATTGCCACATCGGCTGCAGCCGGCTGTGGGGTTGTCACAATGATGAGTTCGCTCTGTGGCAACAGGGACGCAGTGCTCATGGCTACATCGCCAGTGCCTGGCGGTAGGTCAAGCAACAGCACATCAAGTTCGCCCCAGAACGCATCCGTCAAGAACGATTCAAGGTAGCGATGCAGCATTGGGCCACGAACTGGAACTGGATCGAGACGATCCTTCTTGTGCGCAAGAATCGACATGACTGCAACACCATGACCGCGTGGTGGCATCATCATGTTTTCCACCACAGTCGGCAGTTCAGTGGCACCCAGCATATCTGGAATTGAGTGTCCGTAAATGTCGGCGTCGACGACACCCACGTTCAAACCCTGGGCTGCCATCGCCGCCGCAAGATTCACCGTGATGGATGATTTACCTACACCGCCCTTGCCTGAGGCAATGGCGTAAATCTTTGTTGTTGACCCGGGACGATTAAAGCGAATTTCCTTGGCAGGCCCCTGAAGCTTCTCTTTGAGCTTTTCGCGCTGTTCTTGACTCATGACATCAAGTTCAACCTCAACAGCAGTGACGTCGCGAACCTTGCTGACCGCATCCTTGACGCCATTCACAATGGTGTCTTGCATCGGGCACGAAGAAATCGTCAAAAAGATTCCCACCGTGACAGTTCCGCCGTCAATAGCGACGCTCTTCACCATGTCAATCTCGGTAATCGGGCGACGAATTTCAGGATCGATGACAGTGGCTAGCGCAGCCTGAACTGCCTCAGCAGCAACACTCACAAGTGACTCCAGAGTTTGTTAGTTAGATGAATTGTCTTCGGGTGACTGATCAGCGTCCGAGTCGCGCATGAGAGCAGCCATTTCTTCAAGTAGATCACGCAGTTCCCCACGTACGTAGTCACGGGTTGCCAGTTCACCCATTGCCAGACGAAGGGACGCAATCTCACGCGTCAAGTAATCAGCATCCGCCAGAAGTCGTTCGGTCTGATCACGATCTTCTTGGAATTGAACGCGGTCACGGTCAGCCTGGCGATTCTGGGCAAGCAAAATCAACGGAGCAGCGTAGGAAGCCTGAAGCGACAACGCCAAAGTGAGAAACAGGAATGGAAACGGATCGACCCGATTTTTGTCCGGTGCGAACTGGTTCCACAAAACCCAGGCTGTGATGACAAGCGTCATGTAGCCAATGAATTTCCACGAGCCCAAGAAGCGCGCTACGCGTTCGCTTACTCGACCGGCGGTCTCAGCATCAACTGTTGGACGAAGTGAGCGACCGCGCTCTAATGGCTGATCGAGACGTGGTCCACGTCGTTCGTTGCGTG
>CANGDT010000004.1 GCA_947452755.1 Actinomycetota bacterium | reverse complement strand
GTGCTGCAAAGGCCTGCGCTACCGAAAGTCCGATGCCACGATTTCCACCAGTTACTAAAACGACTCGACTCATTCGGCAAGTTTATCGGGGTGACAGGCACAGACCCGCGCTACGCCATGAAGTTGAACCTGTTCGTTAGGGTTAAGCAAGTAGTTAAGACCTCCTTGAGACACTGCATTGGACCGTAATGACCCTGATTGAACATGACCTACCGACAGGTTTGGCACAGCTTGCGTTGTCCGCAGCGGCCGATGGTGGCGCAGAAGTTGCCCAGTTCCGTATTGCTCGGCACGATTCCCGTGGCATTTCGCTGCGCGATGGCGTGGTAGAAAACATTGGCTCGGACTCAAACATTGCATTGAGCGTGCGCGTTGTGGTTAAGGGCGCTTGGGGCTTTGCGGCGAGCACGGATCTTTCTGAGAATTCCGCTCGTGACACAGTTGCACGAGCATTGGCTATGGCGCGGTTAAGTGCGCGAGTGTCATCAGATCCGGTTGTCCTAGCAAACGAACCTGCGCATGGTGAGCAATCTTGGGTGCTACCGATTGGCGATGATGCCTTCGCGAAGTCCGACGACGAGGTCATTGCGTTATTACAGTCTTGGAACACGCGGGTTGCTCAGGCGTCCATCGTTAACCATGTCGACGCGCACACCGCAATGGGGCGCGATACAACATTCTTTGCTGACTTGAATGGCAACGCCATCACACAGCGACGTGACCGCATCAGTGCACAGCTCACTGCAATTCATGTCGGGGAAAATGGTTTTGAAGACATGCGCACGTGCGCTCCTCCCGCTGGGCGTGGATTTGAATACCTCACAGGTACCGGCTGGGATTGGGATGCAGAATTGGCAGCAATTCCTGACTACCTAGACCAAAAAGTGAAATCCCCTTCTGTCACTGCAGGCACGTGGGACCTCGTCATTGATCCGACCAATCTGTGGTTGACCATTCACGAGTCAATCGGCCATGCCACCGAACTCGATCGTGCTCTTGGCTATGAAGCGAACTACGCCGGCACATCGTTTGCCACCATCGACAAACTTGGAAACTTCAAATATGGAAGCCCCGTGATGAATGTGACCGGCGATCGCATTGCAGACCATGGACTTTCCACTGTCGGTTTCGATGACGAAGGTGTAGCGGCACAACAGTGGCACCTGATTAAGGACGGCATCCTGACTGGTTACCAAACCGATCGAAGCATCGCAGCCAAGGTTGGCCTCGAACGATCAAATGGGTGCGCGTTTGCCGACAGCGCCACACATGTACCAATACAGCGCATGCCTAATGTCTCTTTACAACCATCAGATGAGGACATCACAACACAAGACCTCATTTCGCGAGTTGACCGCGGCATCTACATCGTCGGCGACAAGTCGTGGTCCATCGACATGCAGCGCTACAACTTTCAATTCACAGGTCAAAGATTTTTTGAAATCAAAGACGGTCAGATTGTTGGTCAGCTCAAAGATGTGGTCTATCAATCCAAAACTCCGGACTTTTGGGGATCGATGGAAGCCGTTGGCGGAAAGTCAACGTATCTACTTGGTGGTGCGTTGAACTGTGGAAAGGGTCAGCCAGGTCAAGTCGCACCAGTGAGCCACGGTGCACCTTCGGCTCTCTTCCGCGGAATTAATATCCTCAATGGCCGACAGGAGGCAAGCGCATGAGCGAAATTTCTTTAGCGCAAAGTGTTGACATTGCACTTGAACTATTGGGAGCCAGCGGCGGCGTAGCTGTCGCGGAATCGAATGCCTCAGCCAACCTGCGTTGGGCTAATTCGTCTCTGACAACCAATGGTGACATGCACGAGCGCACACTGAGCATTGCGGCCTTTGTTACTGCGACCGATGGGATTGGTGCTGGGCTTGCGAGCGGACAGATCCGTACACGAGCTGACATTGCCGAACTTGTCGCACGAGCTCAAGCCGCTGGCATCGCCGGTGGAGCATCTGAAGACGCCGCTGAATTATTTGCTGGGCCAGTTGATGAAGACTTCTATGACGAGCCCGCTGTGGTTGATCTGTCGCAACTTGAACGAGTTGCTGGTGGACTAGGACACGCTTTTGCAGACGATTCAGTTCAGTTCTTTGGTTACGCAGAACAATCGGCTGACACAAGTTACGTCGGCACCTCTGCCGGCACTCGTATTCGTTTTGTTCAACACACGAGTCGATTCGAACTCTGCGCAAAGAGTCACGAGCGTGATCGCTCGTCGTGGTCAGGCCAGAGTGGCACCACATTCGCCGACGTGGATGTTCAGGCGCATGCGCAAGCAGTTCTTGAGGGACTTGAATTTCAAAAAACCCGCATCGACATCGAGCCCGGATTGCACAAGGTGACATTGTCATCCAGCGCGCTCGCTGACTTGATGATTTACCTCATGTGGACGGCTTCCGCGCGCGAAGCCGCCGAAGGCCGCAGTGTATTTAGTGCAACCGCCGGTGGCACACGAGTTGGTGAGCGACTCAGTCCTCGCAATTTCACTGTGACCGCAGATCCACACGCACGTGGTCTAGAAACGCTGAATCGAGTGATCAGCGTCGGCACTTCAACATTTGCCAGCACATTCGACACGGGCATGGAGATTCAACCAGTTGACATCATCCGCGATGGAATTCTCACCGCACTCGGAAGCAGTCGACACACCGCAGAAATTGCAAAGCTTCCATTCACTCCAATGGCGGACAACATTGTTGTGACCGACAAACAAGGGCACGGATCATTGCGAGAAACTGCAGCACGGATGCAGGACGGCTTGCTCATCACATGCTTGTGGTACATCCGCGAAGTGGATCCGCAGTCACTTCTACTAACGGGACTGACTCGCGATGGCGTCTATGTTGTTCGAGATGGCCAGATTGTTGGCGCAGCAAACAACTTCCGCTTTAACGAGTCACCAGTTGGCATGCTCAACCGCATTGTCGACGCAGGCGAAGCTATCAACTGCCTGCCGCGCGAATGGGCCGATTGGTTCCCTCGCGCCCGAGTTGCTCCTGTCGTCATCGACGGTTTCAACCTGTCGACACGATCTGACGCAATTTAGAAGTTAGGCGTCCTCAAGGCGGAAGCCGACTTTAAGTCCGACCTGAATGTCAGCAACTTCGTTGTCGCGAACTGATCCACGAATTTCAGTGACTTCGAACCAATCCACGTGGCGAACTGTCTGGGTGACTCGATTGATGCCGTTTTTGATGGCCTGATCGATGCTCTCGTTTGACGTGCCGACGATTTCCGTGATTCGGTATGTGCGATTTGCCATGATCTCTCCCAGATGCTGAATTGGTAATACCACCGTAGCCTAGAGACACAGACCTCACACATAAGGTGCAGCATGACTCAAGAACCTGAAGTATTCACAATCACCGGTGCTGCTACGGGCATTACCGAAGATCAAAAAGGTCGTCAGCGTCGTTACCTATTTAGCATGAGCCTGAGGACCATCTGTTTCGTCCTAGCTGTCATCAGCCACGGAACACTTCGGTGGATCCTGATTGCTGGCGCAGTGTTCTTACCTTACTTTTCCGTGGTAATCGCCAACGCTGGTCGCGAACGCGGCGCATGGGGTGGCACGAATCCGTTCGTACCGCCTACCAAAGAAGCCATCGCGCCAGCGCCACATTCAGAGCGCTAAGACTTTTCACTACTCTTATTAGGTGTATTCGTTCCTGCTGACAAAAAAATGGATTGCCGTGACGCTTGTGGCGATCTTAGTTCAGCCAGCGCTGTGGTCATTGTCCCAATGGCAATGGCGCCGCTTGGATCAACGTCTGACTTATAACCATGTAGTTCTTCACGACCAGGCGCTTGCACCAGTACCAATCGGTGCCCTCACCCACACGAAACCATCACCCGACGGAATTCAGTACGGCACTGATTCCGAATGGCGTTCGGTCTATGCCACCGGTACGTGGGATGTGACACACCAAGTCTTGGTCCGTAAAAAGAGCCAAGAATCAGACCTAGGTTTTTGGGTTATTACTCCCCTTGTGCTTACCGATGGTTCTGTCCTCATGATCAACAGAGGATGGCGTGCTGCAGAAAAATCAGCAACAGATACGCCGTCGGTCATCACGCCGCCAAATGGTGTCGTTGAAACACTCGGCAGAATTCGCAATGTAAAAACCCGCAGTAAACCAAAGCCAAACGACTTGCCTATCGGTCAAGTCGATGTCGTCGCACCACAAGAAATTGTCTCCAGCAATACGACAGTTAGTGATGTTTATCTTGAGATGACAAACAGCCGACCTAATTCATTGAGCGCCGACCTCACTGCGATACCCGCACCAACTATCACCGAAGGCCCCCACAGGTCTTATGCCCTTCAGTGGATTTTCTTTATGATCATGACCGTCATTGGGTGGATCATTCTCGTGCGCAACGAAGTCCTCGAGCGACGTCAGCTGAAAGACGATCAGGAAGCGTCTTCAGAATCTGCAAATTGACGGTTATACAAATCGGCGTATAGTCCACCTGAAACAAGAAGTTCGTCGTGAGTTCCCTGCTGAACTATGCGTCCAGCGTCAATAACAAGAATTTGGTCCGCTTGACGAACTGTCGACAGGCGATGCGCGATGACAATTGAAGTTCGCCCTCGAAGTGCTTTACCAAGTGCCTCCTGGACTGCCGCTTCACTTTCGCTATCCAAATGTGCAGTTGCTTCGTCGAGCACAACTACATCAGGTGCCTTCAGCAGCAATCGGGCAATTGCCAGTCGCTGCTTCTCGCCGCCCGACAATCGATGTCCACGGTCACCTACAACAGTTTCAAGTCCATCAGGAAGTGCGCGAATCATGTCCGCTATCTGTGCGTCTTCGCAGGCATTCCAGATTTGTTCGTCAGTGGCATCAATTCGTGCATACATCAAATTTGCTCGAATGGTGTCGTGGTACATGTGCGAATCCTGCGTCACAACGCCGACAGAACTATGGAGAGACTCTTGAGTGACTCCTCGAACATCTATACCACCTACTGACACAGAGCCGGCGGTTGCATCATATAAGCGACTGACCAATCCTGTGATGGTTGTTTTGCCGGCTCCTGACGGACCGACGAGCGCAACAAGTTGGCCAGCTTCGGCGGTAAAAGTTAGACCCTTGAGTGTGAGTTCATCGCTAGCCGCGAGATCAGTTCGGGCAATGACTTCCAGGCTTGCAAGAGAAACCTCTTGCGGTGTCGGGTAACGAAAATCAACATGATTGAAAGTCACAGACTTGGGTCCACGTTGCAGTTCTTGTGCTTCAGGCGAGTCTTTCACCATCGGTTCGAGATCAAGAACTTCGAATACTCGCTCGAACGACACAAGTGCAGTCATGACGTCGATTCGAACATTCGCTAGTGCAGCCATCGGACCATAAAGACGGCCGAGTAATGCCACGAGAGCAAGGAGTGTTCCCAGCGACAACGTCGAATTAATAACCGCATTGCCGCCAATCCCGTAAACAAGTGCCGTGGCCATTGAACCAACAAGAACCATGGCTGTAAAAAATACACTGCTCGACATTGCAATACTGATGCCAACGTCGCGAACCTTATCGGCCTTGTCAGCAAAACTGTCGCGTTCACGTTCAGGATTTCCAAAAAGCTTCATCAGAAGCGCACCGGACACGTTGAAGCGTTCAGCCATCTGAGTGCTCATCGTTGCGTTGTAATCCGCCTGTTCACGCGTCAAAGCCTGGAGGCGCTTACCCATCCATCGCGCTGGCAAAAGAAAGATTGGCAGCATGAATATCGATGCAAGTGTGATCTGCCAGGACAACGCAGCCATAGTGATGACAACGATGACAAGGCTGATGACATTGCTGACAACACCACCCAAAGTGCTGGTAAAGGCCCGTTGGGCTCCCATAACGTCGCCATTTAGTCGAGAGATCAGGGCGCCGGTTTGTGCGCGCGTAAAGAATGCGATTGATTGCCGTTGTACATGGTCAAAGACTTCGCTGCGCAAATTGTAGATAAGACCTTCACCAATCACCGACTGCATCTTGCGGCTATAAACACCAAGTGTTGCATCCAGAATGGCGACAAATGCGATGAGCAGTGCCAGCACGGTAACCATGTGTGAATCGTGTGTCGGAATAGCTTTGTCGACGATTCGCTTGAAGAGCAGCGGCGAAGCAACTACCAATAGTGCTTGCACAACAAGCAAAGTTAAATAAGTGACAATGGCCCGCTTGTAGATCCGGGCATACGACATGATTCGGCGTATCGTGCCACTTGCGAGCTGTTGCTCCTTCACCTTGCCGTCAGCTGTGAACCCGCTATAGGCCTGCCAGGCATTCATGTGAAGGCTCAAGTGCGCTCCTGAAAATCTACGGTTGCCCGCTTTCGAGGCAGTTAGTCCGTAGTTAAGACTCTAGCCCTTGCTCCTTTTGATTGGGAAAGCACAAGCCGTTTGTTCGCGCTAAGCCAAAGAGATTAAGTCTAGATAGTCGGTATTCCAGAGATCCTCGATGCCATCAGGCAACAACAGCACCCGTTCCGGCGCGAGCGCAGTCACAGCCCCTTCATCGTGGGTGACCAATACGACAGAACCTTCATAGTTGTGGAGCGCGTCAAGGATCTCGGCGCGACTTGCCGGGTCCAAGTTGTTTGTGGGTTCATCAAGGAGCAAAACATTTGCCGACGACACCACGAGCATCGCCAGCGACAACCGCGTCTTTTCACCACCTGAAAGCACTCCAGCTGGTTTGTTAACAGAATCCCCAGAAAAAAGGAATGAGCCAAGAACACTGCGCACCTGAGTGTCGTTCAAATCCCCTGCTGCCGAAACCATGTTGTCCAAAACCGAACGATCAGCGTCGAGCGTTTCGTGTTCCTGCGCGTAATACCCAATTTTCAAACCATGGCCTGGCTGGATTTCACCCGTGTCTGGCTTATCAATGCCAGCAAGAATTCTTAACAGGGTTGTTTTTCCAGCGCCGTTCAGTCCAAGCACTACAACTTTGCTTCCACGGTCAATTGCCAAGTCGACATCAGTGAAAATCTCCAGTGAGCCATAAACCCGACTCAATCCGGTCGCCATCAGAGGAGTTTTACCGCAAGGTGAGGGTGTTGGGAATCTAAGTTTTGCTACCCGATCTGCAACCCGTTCGCCTTCAAGACCTTCCAGCAACTTTTCAGCGCGCTTCTGCATACCCTGCGCAGCCTTGGCCTTCGATGCCTTTGCACGCATCTTGTCAGCCTGGAGCTTCAAAACAGTGGCCTGCTTCTCAGCGTTTGTGCGCTCTCGCTTACGACGACGCTCATCCTGCTCGCGAGCCTCCAAATAATCTTTCCAACCCACGTTGTACACATCGAGCGTTTGGCGATTGGCGTCAAGATGAAAAACTTTGTTCACGGTAGCTTCAAGCAACTCAACATCGTGGCTAATTACAATCAAACCGCCAGCGTGATTCGCAAGGAATCCGCGCAGCCACGCAATCGAGTCAGCGTCAAGGTGGTTTGTTGGCTCATCGAGTAGTAGCACCTCGGCATCACTAAAAAGAATGCGAGCAAGTTCAATTCGCCGACGTTGACCACCCGACAATGTCCCTAGCGTTTGCTTCAAGGTGTCGGGCTTGAGTCCCACGCTTGCAGCCAAGGTTGCCGCTTCGCTTTCAGCCGCATATCCGCCTGCGCTCTGAAACGCGGTTTCAGCAGTCGTGTACTTGCGCATCGCCTTTTCGCTGACGGACGGATCAGGGCTTCCCATATCCACTTCGAACTGACGCATCCGACGGATGATTTCATCGAGACCGCGCACGCTGAGAATTCGATCCATGGCGACAACGTCTAAGTCACCGGTTCGAGGATCTTGTGGCAGATAGCCGACATTTCCACTGCTGGCGATAGTGCCACCGGCCGGCTGAGTTTGACCTGCAAGGGCCTTGGTCAGGGTAGTTTTGCCCGCGCCATTCCGACCGACTAGACCAATACGGTCACCGGCATCTACACGAAAAGTCGCACCCGAGAGAAGTAGCTCAGCTCCAGCACGCAACTCAATTTCAGTTGCTTGAATCACAGAGTTAGAACTATACGTTGAATCCAAGGGCGCGAAGCATTTCGCGACCCTCGTCAGTGATCTTGTCTGGGCCCCATGGTGGCATCCAAACCCAATTAAGCTTGAAATCAGAGACATGCCCATCAAGAGCGGCGCGAGTCTGATCTTCAATAACGTCGGTCAACGGGCAAGCGGCCGACGTCAGCGTCATATCAATAGTGGCAACGTTGGCGTCATCCACTGTGACACCGTAAACCAGACCGAGGTCTACGACATTGATGCCCAATTCAGGATCGACAACATCACGCATCAGTTCCATGACGTCATCTTCATTCTGAATATCCATGTTCGCTCCCTAGTTGCTTTCGTTCTGTGTTGAATTTTCAGTGCCTAGCGCTTGAATGGCTGCATCTTTCCATGCCATCCACGACAATAACGCGCACTTAACTCTCGCTGGATACTGGGCGACACCTTCTAGTGCGATTCCATCACCCAAAATGTCTTCGTCTGGTTCCACCGCACGCTGAAGCATGGCGACAATGTGATCAACAGCCGCCTCGCCTTCTGCGAAAGTTTTCCCATTGAGCTGGTCGAATAAAATGGAAGCTGACGCCTGACTGATTGAGCATCCTTGATTGTCGTAGGACACAATCAACTTCTTGTGGTCATCTGGATCAATCGTTACCCGCAAGGTAATTTCGTCACCACACGTTGGATTCACGTGATGGACTTCTGCGTTGAAATCTTCTGCCAGACCCTTGCCATGTGGATGCTTGTAATGATCCAAAATGATGTCTTGGTACATGTGCTCAAGTTTCATCTTTACACCCCAAAGAATTTCTGTGCATCACGCACAGCCGATGCGAGTGCGTGGACTTCCGAGTCGTCGTTGTAAATGTAAAAGGTTGCACGGGTTGTCGCCGGAACTGAATAGCGTCTACAGACTGGCCATGCGCAGTGGTGCCCCACGCGGACCGCAATTCCCTGCTCGTCCAAAATTTGTCCTACATCGTGTGGGTGAACACCGTCAACAACAAACGACACAGCAGAACCGCGGTTTGAAGTATCCGTCGGTCCGATGATGCGTACGCCAGGGATTGCCGCCAACTCAGTGATCGCAAGTTGTGTCAGGTGACGTTCGTGCGCGGCAACGTTCCCCATCCCTATCGCGTTCAGGTAATCAACCGCCGCTGACAGCCCAACAACTTGGGCAGCCTGTGGAACTCCTGCTTCAAATCGCGCAGGCGGAGCAGCAAACGTGGTCTTCTCCATTGACACAGTTTCAATCATGGATCCGCCAGTGATGAATGGTGGCATCGCATTCAATAACTCAGCTCGGCCCCACAGGCATCCAATTCCAAGCGGACCAAGCATCTTGTGGCCACTCCAGGCCATGAAATCGACGCCGAGGTCGACCACGTCTACGGCCATGTGTGGAACGCTCTGGCACGCGTCCAACACTGTTACTGCATTGACCGACTTGGCTAATTCGACAAGCTGTGCAACGTGATTCACAGTTCCGAGCAAGTTTGACTGATGAGTGAACGCGACGACCTTGGTGCGCGAACCAATTATCAACTTGGCTGAGTCGTAGTCCAAGCGACCATCATCCGTAAGACCAATCCAACGCAGTACTGCCCCGGTCTTATCTGCTAACTCCTGCCATGGAACAAGGTTTGCATGATGCTCCATTTCGGTGACGACAATTTCGTCACCTTCAGCCAGCACAAAGCGCTGCGCGCCCTTTGGTAAATCTTTACCACGCAGGGACTTGAGTGTTGCGTTTAAGAATGTGTATGACACAAGGTTGATGGCCTCGGTTGCATTCTTTGTGAAAACAATGTCGTTGGCTTGGGCGCCTACGAAGTGTGCGATGTTTGCTCGCGCCGCCTCATAGGCATCGGTTGCTTCCTCAGCAATTTGATGCGCACCGCGATGGACTGCAGCATTGTGCTTCTCGTAAAAATCGCGCTCTGCATCAAGAACCTGAAACGGCTTCTGTGACGTCGCGCCACTGTCGAGGTACACAAGACGTCGGCCATCACGAACAGTACGACCCAAAATTGGGAAGTCTGCCCGGATGGCTGCGACATCAAATGTGGTCATAATTATGCAGTTGTGTACTGTGCGTACCCGTTGGCTTCAATCTCGGCAGCCAACTCTGGCCCACCTTCACGAACGATGCGACCTTCGTAGAACACGTGAACGAAATCAGGCTTCACGTAACTCAAGATGCGGGTGAAGTGAGTAATCAGTAGGACGCCAGTTTCGCCACCAGCGCGAACACGATTGATGCCTTCAGAAACAACACGCAGCGCATCAACGTCTAGGCCTGAGTCAGTCTCGTCAAGAACAGCAATCTTTGGCTTGATCAATTCCATCTGAAGAATTTCCGTGCGCTTGCGCTCTCCACCAGAGAAACCTTCATTGACGCTTCGTTCCGCAAACTGCTGGTCAATCTGAAGCGCGCCCATGGCGTCCTTCATTTCCTTGATCCACGTGCGCAAGTTTGGCGCTTCACCACGGATTGCAGTCACCGAGGTACGAAGGAAGTTCGAAACTGACACGCCCGGAACTTCAACTGGGTATTGCATGGCAAGAAACAGTCCGGCGCGAGCGCGTTCGTCGACGCTCATTTCAAGCACGTCTTGACCATCCAGCGTGACACTTCCACCAGTGATGGTGTACTTCGGGTGGCCTGCGATTGCATAGGCCAGGGTGGACTTTCCTGAACCGTTAGGTCCCATCAATGCGTGAGTTTCTCCGGCCTTCACAACCAGATCCACGCCGCGAAGAATGTCCTTCGGGCCATCATCTGTGGTGACCTGAACCTGAAGTCCCTTGATTACTAGTTCCGACATGATTAGTTCCTCGCGCTTTCGTTGATATTTACTAAGACTTCTGGATCTGAGCCTTCGCCCAGGCTTACTGAATAAGTTGCAAGTGCAGTTGTTGCAGGTGGACCAACAGGCTCGCCTGTTGCTAAATCAAATGTTGCGCCATGGAGCCAGCATTCGACCGCACAACCTTCGATTGTTCCTTCGCTCAGCGACACTTCTGCATGCGTGCAGGTGTCATTGACGGCAAAAAATTTTCCATCGACATGCACAACCAATACATCGGTGCCATCGATTTCAAATTTGTAAGGAGTGCGGTCTTCAAACGTTGAAACCCGCCCTACAGATTGGCTCATGCGTTACCGCCAGCGAGACGTGACTCGATTCGATCGCGAACACGGTCATTGATTTCCGGAACATTTATTGTGTTAAGCAAATCTTCAAAGAAGCCGCGCAAGACAAGGTTGCGAGCTTCATCGGCATCGATTCCACGTGACATCAAGTAGAACAGCTGCTCATCATCGAATCGCCCTGTTGTGCTCGCATGTCCTGCGCCCACAATTTCACCAGTTTCAATTTCAAGGTTCGGCACAGAATCTGCACGTCCACCACCGCTGAGTACGAGGTTGCGATTGATTTCGTATGTTTCAGTTCCGACTGCATTAGCGCGGATGAGCACATCGCCGACCCATACGGTGTGAGCGGCATCGCCGTTCAGTGCACCCTTGTAGACCACGTTGCTACGGCAATGCTCAACGCTGTGATCAACAAATAGTCGATGCTCGGCGTATTGCCCTGCGCCAGCAAAATACAAACCAATGAACTCTGCTGATCCACCAGGACCTGTGTATTCAACGCTCGGCAACAGGCGAACAACATCTCCACCAGTTGTTACATTGACATGCTTTGATGTGGCGTCGCGACCAAGCGTTACACGGTGATGACCTGCATGCACAGCGTCGTCACTCCAGTCCTGCATCGACAACACAGTCACATTGCCACCATCGGCAACACGGATGTCTACATTTCCCGCAAACACACCTGAACCCGTGTGATCAATGATGATCGTTGCAGCAGCGTGCTGTCCGATTTCAATGTCGAGCTGTCCGGCCAGGTTTGCACCCGTGCCTGTCATAGTGACGACAATTGTTTCGGCAACAACGGTGTTGTTTGGAACTACCAGCTTTGCAACTGAATCAATTTGGCTCCACGCATAAGCGGCGACACGGTCAGTAAATCCGATGCGATTGTCGGTCTTTGCGGCGCGAGCTTCGAACGTAACTGGTGCAACTGCTGTAGCCAAAGCGCTAATTGTCCCGAGTGTCCCGATGGTGTCGTTGTGCAGACCAGCCATGCGCTTTAGCGGCGCATAACGCCATTCTTCTTCGCGACCAACCGGCACCGGAAAGTCTGTTGGCTCAAGCGAACGAATCTGAGGGGAATGATCGGTGGCAGGGACCAACGTCACTTCATGTTCTTTAACAGCAGTCACGTTAACCAACCGCGCCTTCCATTTGAAGTTCAATGAGTCGGTTGAGTTCAAGTGCGTATTCCATCGGAAGTTCACGCGCAATAGGCTCCACGAAACCACGAACAATCATGGCCATCGCTTCGTCTTCACCAAGTCCACGAGACATCAAATAGAAGAGTTGATCTTCGGACACCTTCGAAACCGAAGCTTCGTGGCCCAACGCAACGTCATCTTCACGCACGTCAACATATGGGTATGTGTCTGAACGGGAAATGTCGTCGACAAGAAGTGCGTCGCACTTAACGGTGCTCTTACTTCCGTGGCAGCCTTCCAGAACCTGGATCAATCCGCGGTAAGAAGTGCGGCCACCGCCGCGAGCAACAGACTTGCTGATGATTGACGAGGATGTGTAGGGCGCAGCGTGAACCATCTTTGCGCCGGCGTCTTGGTGCTGTCCTTCGCCTGCAAAAGCAATCGACAAGGTTTCGCCCTTGGCATGTGGACCGGCAAGCCAGATTGCGGGGTACTTCATGGTGACCTTCGACCCGATGTTGCCGTCAACCCATTCCATAGTTGCACCTTCGTGAGCAACTGCGCGCTTGGTGACCAAGTTGTATACGTTGTTCGACCAGTTCTGAATAGTCGTGTAGCGGCAACGTGCACCCTTCTTCACGATAATTTCTACGACTGCGGAGTGCAATGAATCTGAAGAATAGATAGGCGCCGTGCAACCTTCAACGTAATGAACGTATGCATCTTCATCCACAATGATCAACGTGCGTTCGAATTGACCCATGTTCTCGGTGTTGATGCGGAAGTATGCCTGGAGTGGGATTTCTACGTGAACACCCTTTGGTACATAGATGAACGATCCACCTGACCACACAGAAGTGTTCAATGCGGCAAATTTGTTATCGCCAACAGGGATGACGGTTCCGAAGTACTCGCGGAAAAGTTCTTCGTGTTCGCGTAGGCCCGTATCGGTATCTACGAAAATGACACCGAGCTCTTCAAGATCCTCACGAATCTTGTGGTACACAACTTCGCTTTCGTACTGAGCGGCAACGCCTGCAACGAGACGCTGCTTTTCAGCCTCTGGAATGCCCAAGCGGTCGTATGTGTTCTTAATGTCGTCAGGAAGATCTTCCCAGCTATTCGCCTGCTTCTCTGTTGAGCGCACGAAGTACTTAATGTTGTCGAAGTCGATACCCGACAAGTCACTTCCCCAGTTCGGCATCGGCTTCTTGCCAAACAGGTTCAAACCTTTGAGTCGAAGCTCAAGCATCCACTCGGGTTCATTCTTGAGCCCGGAGATGTTGCGAACAACGCTCTCGTCGATTCCTCGACGAGCATTGGCTCCTGCATCGTTTGCATCGTGCCATCCGAAATCGTAATTTCCGATTGCATCTAAATGCTCTTGTTGGGTTGTCATGCGCTTTCCCTTCGTGAATGCGGAACTAAGGTCGTGCAAATTGCGCTGCCTTTGGCAATCGTTGCCAAACGCGTTACGTGAACACCTGTTAACTCAGAGAATGCGCGCGTTTCGGCTTCACAAACCTCTGGAAATTCTGTGGCAACATCACCCATTGGGCAGTTGTGCTGACAAATTTGAATTGAGTCGCCCAGACCCGGGGTTTCTGTTGCGGCAAAACCATCCGAATTGAGGGCATCGATTAATGCACGTGCGCGATCTTCTGTTGATTCAAGCGTGGCAATGTCTTGGTGACGCGCAACGAACTCATCAGAGATCTGTTGCGCAAACTTTTTAACTGATTCAATGCCATTTGTTGCGCCCATGAATTTGACGGCGGCTAGGGCCAGGCTGTCAGCATGTTCACCAAATTCGTTGCGTCCACGTGCTGTGAGAGCGAAAACTCGTGATGGTCGACCTCGCCCGCGCTTACCTTCTAGTGCAGCTGGGCCATACGAGGCACGTTCACTAGCTTCAACAAGTCCGGCATCAATGAGTGAATCGAGTTGCTTTCGAACAGCAGCACCAGTGAGTCCCAGGTGCTCGGCTAGTGCAACGGCAGTTGAAGGTCCGGAAGTCAGCAAAATGCGGCCAAGTGTGGCAGCGGCTGTTCCAGTGAATTTCACAACCTTATTGTTGCGTAAATACGCTCAAATTGCATCTTGAGAACTATTAGGCGCGTCACACCCACTGATTACAGGCTTTGCCACGCTTCCAGGCTTGTCGACTCCCCCTAGGCTTGGGCACGTGAATGAACCAATTTCAGTAAAGCCGTGGCAGTCGCGCATTGTGTTGGCAAACCTTGTAGCTCAGACACTCATCGTTGTCACTGGCGGGTTGGTTCGGCTAACTTCGTCGGGTCTTGGATGTCCAACGTGGCCTGAATGCGTTGCCGGTTCGATTACGCCCACATCCACACAGACTCAGGCATGGCATAAATACGTTGAGTTCGGCAATCGCATGTTGACATTTGTTTTGGTGGTCGTTGCTGTTGCGACAATCGCGGCAATCTTCACACACAACAGGTCGCGGGTGCGAAATGGACAGGCGAAGCGTCGGGATCTCACCCTACTGTCCGTGGGTTCAATGGCTGGAATTTTTGCTCAAGCAATTCTTGGTGGCATCACTGTTTTAACAGGACTGAATCCGCTAACAGTCGCAGCTCATTTCTTGCTTTCCATCGGCCTCATTACTGTTGCTTATTTACTGCATTACAAGTTGACCCAGCCGGAAGGCGGCCCGCACACAACAGTTGTTCATCCGTACATCCGCAAGGCGCTGAATCTTCATGTTGGCCTAGCGCTCGCAGTCATCGCATTGGGAACACTTGTCACTGGTTCTGGCCCGCACGCTGGTGATAGCGCAGACATCAAACGACTCGGCTTCGATCCTCGCGTTATTTCTTGGATTCACGCAGACATGGTTCTTCTATTCATGGGACTCACCTGCGGCTTAGTCGTCGCACTATTTGCAACCGACGCTCCACGCGTAGTGCGCCAAGCCGGCGTGCTCGTGGTGATTGTTGGGTTCTCACAAGGACTTGTTGGCTACGTTCAATACTTCACAGGACTCCCATGGGCAGTTGTTGCGTTCCACATGTTCGGTGCCTGCTTGTTGTGGATTTCTACTTTGGCGCTGTGGGCAAAGAGCTCAACCCAAGGTGCCTACACGCCAGGTTCACTTGCTAGTGAATAAAGGGATCAATACCTAGCGCCAGAAAGACAAGTGCCAAATAGGTAATCGACCAATGAAAAAGTCGCATGGGCTTAATGTCTGCCACACCAGCAGTCACTCGTATGCGCAGAGCGTATCCCTGCCACAGAAAAATCGCGCCAAGTAGCACGGCTGCAGTCGTATAGAACCAACTCATATGTGCAATCGGCGTCAGTGCCAATGATGTTGCAACCATTGCCCACGAATACCAAATGATTTGCCGAGCAACTGTGTGCTCGGATTCTTCAACAGGCAACATAGGCACACCAGCTGCTGCATATTCATCCTGGTATCGAATCGACAAAGGCCAATAGTGAGGGGGCGTCCATAAAAACACGATCATGAACAACACAACAGGTGTCCAGCTGAGTGACCCGGTAACCGCAGACCACCCGATCAACACTGGCATACAACCAGCGGCACCTCCCCACACAATATTTTGTGTGGTGCGTCGCTTCAGAAGCATGGTGTATCCGACAACGTAAAAAGCTATTGCAAATGCAGCCAACGCAGCAGCAAGACCATTAACAGTTACCCACAAAGAGGCAACTGACAACACGGAAAGGAATGCACCAAAAACTAGAATTCGCGGACCCGAAATTTGTCCCGTTGCCGAAGGGCGTGTGTGAGTTCGCTGCATAAGTGCATCGATATCCCGGTCGATGTAGCAGTTCAACACGTTGGCACCACCGGCTGCCAACGTTCCACCAACGAGGGTGAGAACAACTTGCTTCAGGGACGGAAAGCCGCCAGCCGCCAAGAACATTGTTGGAATAGTCGTAACTAACAGAAGTTCAATGATTCGGGGCTTGGTCAGCGCCAGGTAGGCACGCCATGTGGACGAAGGCACAGGAGTCGGCAGGGCGCTTTGGGGCGCACCTGAATTACTAGCTGAAACCTGGGTGGACACGTAACGAGCCTACCCGCGTCGCCTGCAAGATGTTCGGGGTGCTTGGTTACGCTTAGAACCGTGACTGATTTCGCTTGGACTGAACTTGATGATGCCGCTGTAACCACCGCTCGCTGCCTAGCTATGGACAGCGTGCAAAAGGTCGGCAATGGCCACCCCGGTACCGCAATGAGCTTGGCACCAGCTGCTTACTTGCTCTACCAAAAGTGGATGCGCCATGATCCCACTGACCCACACTGGCTGGGTCGAGACCGTTTTGTCCTTTCCAACGGACATTCGAGCATCACGCAATATATTCAATTGTTTTTGTCGGGTTACGGCCTGGAACTTTCTGACCTCGAATCATTTAGGACATGGGGCAGCAAAACTCCTGGTCACCCCGAATTCGGGCACACCGCAGGAGTCGAAGCAACCACGGGACCATTGGGAACTGGTATCGGTACTGCGGTCGGCATGGCCATGGATGCCCGCTTTGTTCGCGGTCTCCTAGATCCAACAGCCGCACCGGGTGAAAGTATTTTCGATCATCGAATTTGGGTACTCGCTGGCGATGGTTGCCTTCAAGAAGGAGTTAGCGCTGAAGCATCGTCGCTGGCAGGACACCAACAATTGGGCAACCTTGTTGTGATCTATGACGACAACCATATCTCCATTGAAGGCGACACTTCTGTGTCGTTCACTGAGGATGTTCTTGCTCGCTACAAGGCGTACGGCTGGAACGTGGATCACGTTGACATGAACTCGGACGGAAGTATCGATATTGTCGGACTCGATGCCGCACTTCAACGTGTCACCCAAGTTACTGATCGACCAAGCATCATTCGCATGACAAACATCATTGGCTGGCCAGCTCCGAACCTACGCAACACTGGCAAGGTTCACGGTTCAGCACTTGGGGCCGAAGAAATCGCAGCAACAAAAGTGATCCTTGGCGCCGACCCCGGAAAATCATTTGATGTGACAAATGAAGTGTTGGCACACACACGTAAGGTCGTCAATCGCGGCATCACTGCACACGCGGAATGGAATGTACGCCGCGATGCATGGGCTTCAGCCAACCCGGAAAAGTCTGCACTTCTCACTCGAATGCTGGCCCGAGAACTTCCATCAAATTGGGTTGATGCGCTTCCAACTTTTGAAGTTGGTAAAGAAATTGCCACCCGTAAGGCTTCAGGCGACACAATCAATGCAATCGCCTCTGTCCTTCCAGAGTTTTGGGGCGGATCAGCCGACCTTGGCGAAAGCAATCTGACGACCATCGAGCACGGCGGTTCGTTCCTCCCGACATCAAGCACACTGCCTGGTGCAAGTGACCACGGACGCATCCTGCATTTTGGTATTCGTGAATTCGCTATGGGAACTGCGCTCAATGGCATCGCAGCCGGCGGACTAACCCGCGCATTTGGTGGAACGTTCATGGTCTTCAGCGACTTCATGCGCGGCGCTGTTCGACTTGCCGCACTCATGAATTTGCCAGTCACCTACGTATGGACACACGACTCCATTGGCGTGGGCGAAGACGGCCCGACACATCAACCAATCGAACACCTCTGGGCATTGCGCGCCATTCCTAACCTGGATGTCATTCGCCCAGCGGATGCAAACGAGACAGCAGCCGCCTGGCAATGTGTCATCGAAAACAACAAGCCAGCCGCGTTGGCATTGTCGCGTCAAAATCTCCCGGTTATAGATAACTCCGCAACGCGCGATCCAGCGCTTGTCGGACGCGGTGCATATGTGATTTCCGAGGCGAGCGCTGCCCCGCAAATTATTGTGATCGCCACTGGCTCAGAAGTTTCTATCGCACTCGAAGCACAAAAAGCACTAGAAGCGGCCGGGACGGCAACTCGTGTTGTTTCAGCTCCATGTCTCGAGTGGTTTGACGCACAGAGCGCCGACTACCGCGAATCCGTTTTGCCCCGAACAACAACAAATCGCATTTCTATCGAAGCGGGCATCGCTCAAGGCTGGTGGAAGTACGTTGGCACTGAAGGCACATGCATCAGCATCGAGCACTTTGGCGCATCCGCTGGTGCCTCGAAACTTTACGCCGAGTTCGGAATTACTGCGGACGCGATAGTTTCTGCAGCACGCGATCTTTTGAAATAGGACAAGTTATGACATCAGCACACAACGAAAAGCTCGCAACACTGAGCAAAGCCGGAGTCTCAATCTGGTTAGACGACCTTGATCGCCATCGCATCGAATCAGGAAATCTCGTTGAGTTGATTGCTACACACAGCGTTGTCGGTGTGACCACTAATCCCAGCATCTTTGACAAGGCTCTCACTTCGGGAGTTGTCGAGTACACGGGACAACTTAAAGAACTCGCTCAATCAGGTGCGAGTGTCGATGACACAATCCGCGCACTGACTGTGCATGATGTGACCGCGGCTTGCGACATTTTTGCCGACACATTCGCATCGTCAGGCGGCGTGGATGGCCGGGTGTCGCTTGAGGTGGATCCTCGGTTAGCCAATGACACTCAAGGCACCATCCAACAGGCACTTGAACTTTGGCAGCTTGTCAATCGCCCCAATCTGCTAATCAAGATTCCGGCAACACTAGCTGGGCTGCCTGCAATCACTGAAGTTTTGGCACACGGCGTAAGCGTCAACGTGACTCTCATCTTCTCAGTCGAGCGCTATGAACAGGTCCTTGAAGCTTGGCTCGCTGGGATTGAGCAAGCACGCGTTAACGGCGTTGACATTGCATCCATTGAGTCCGTGGCCTCATTCTTCATTTCTCGTGTGGACACTTTGGTTGACTCACAACTTGATGCCATCGGCACGGAAGCTGCCGCAGCACTGCGCGGTAAGGCAGCCATCGCGAATGGCCAGCTCGCTTGGGATGCGTTCACAAAAACAATCTCCAACCAGCGTTGGCTGGACCTCGCTGCAAACGGCGCTCGAGTTCAACGCCCTTTATGGGCTTCAACAGGCGTCAAGGACAAGGCCTATGACGACACTCGATATGTCGTTGAATTAGTGGCACCACACACGGTCAACACCATGCCCGAGGCAACGTTAAACGCCGTGGCTGATCATGGCGTCATACGGGGCAACACACTTGATGGCACTTCGGCAATCGCAAACGAAGTGTGGGAACAACTTGCCCAAGCCGGCATTGATCGCACAGCAGTTTTCGCAGAACTCGAGCGCGATGGCGTAGAAAAATTCATCGCAGCGTGGGAACACCTACTCGACAGCGTCAGTGCTGCACGTGCGAGCGCCAAGTGAGCCCTGCTCCACGAACTAATCCCCTGCGCGACCCCAACGACCGACGACTTCCGCGCGTTGCGGGTCCATGCGGGATGGTCATCTTTGGGGTCACCGGCGATTTAGCACGAAAGAAAGTGATGCCAGCAATCTACGACCTGGCCAACCGCGGATTGTTGCCACCTGGGTTTTCGCTTGTTGGGTTTGCCCGGCGCGATTGGGCCGACCAAGACTTTGCCCAGATTGTTCACGATTCAGTTCGTGAACATGCGCGCACAGAGTTTCGTGAAGAAGTATGGCAACAACTAGCCTCTGGAATTCGATTTGTCGCAGGCGACTTAAACAGCGACGAATCTTTTGATGAACTCAAACGCGTTGTTGATGAACTTGACCTCTCACGTGGCACGCGAGGAAATCACGCGTTTTACCTATCAATCCCACCCGGCTTATTCCCCACGGTAATTCAACAGTTGAAACGATCAGGTCTTGCTGCACCAGCTGCGGATGCCTGGCGAAGGGTTGTTATCGAAAAGCCTTTTGGCCATGACCTCAAGAGTGCTCGCGAATTGAACGCCGTCGTTGCTGAAGTGTTCGACAGCAGTTCCGTGTTCCGCATTGACCACTACCTGGGCAAAGAAACAGTTCAAAACATGATGGCGATTCGATTTGCCAACAGTCTCTATGAACCCATTTGGAATGCGAACTATGTTGACCACGTTCAGATCACAATGGCTGAAGACATTGGTATCGCAGGTCGCGCTGGCTACTACGACGGTATTGGTGCCGCGCGCGATGTCATCCAAAACCACCTTTTGCAGTTGCTTGCGCTCACTGCAATGGAGGAACCAACGTCTTTTCTTGCTGACTCGGTGCGCGTAGAAAAAGAAAAGGTGTTAAGTGCGGTAGTACTACCTCGCGATATTGCTAGGCACACAGCTCGCGGGCAATACGCTGCTGGTTGGCAAGGCGGCGCCGAAGTCAAGGGTTACCTCGAGGAAGACGGAATTAACCCGAAATCAATTACTGAAACATTTGCCGCAATTCGAGTCGACATCGACAATCGCAGATGGGCTGGCGTGCCGTTCTATCTGCGAGCAGGCAAACGCCTTGGTCGTCGCGTCACCGAGGTTGCCGTCGTTCTTAAACGCGCACCCCACCTTCCATTCAGCGCAAGTTCGACTCAGGAACTTGGCAACAACGCACTCGTCTTTAGAATCCAACCTGACGAAGGGCTCACAGTTCGTTTTGGTTCCAAAGTCCCAGGTACATCTATGGAAGTTCGAGACGTCACCATGGACTTCGCCTACGGCGACTCGTTCACCGAAGCTAGCCCTGAGGCTTACGAGCGCTTAATCCTTGACGTGCTCCTAGGTGACCCACCGCTTTTCCCCCGGCATGAAGAAGTGGAACTGCAATGGAAAATTCTTGACCCAATTCTCGATCATTGGTCAAAAAAGGGTTCGCCAGAGCAGTATGCAAGCGGCGGGTGGGGTCCGCAATCGGCCTACGAAATGTTGGCACGCGACGCAAGAATGTGGCGACGACCATGATCACACTCGAAAACACCACGGCTAATGCGGTTGCAGCTGCCATCAGTGAAGAACGCCGCGCAATGGGAAGCCCAACCGTTGGCATGGTTCTGACCTTGCTCGTACTTACTGACGAACTTCACCAGGCTGACGCGCTCGCCGCGGCCAGTCAGGCAGCCCGCGAACACCCCATGCGCATTATTGCTTTGATCCAACGTCCCGGACGTGGCGACGCACACCTTGATGCCCAGATTCAAGTAGGCGGCGATGATGGTCCAGGTGAATTGATCACCTGTCGCCTTCATGGCGAGCTCGCCAAGCACGCAGGTTCAGTTGCTATCCCATTGCTCTTACCTGATACCCCAGTTGTGGCATGGTGGCCTGGCGATGCTCCCGATATTCCAGCTGAAGATCCAATTGGCCGTCACGCACAGCGACGAATCACCGATACGGCATCCAGCGCCCTGTTCCGCGAAGAACTTAGCAAACGCCTTGTTGGCTATCGACCTGGCGATACTGACCTCGCCTGGACCCGAATCACAGGCTGGCGAGCAGTACTAGCAACAGCCCTTGACCAACCGGTTGGCAAAATTCACTCAGCCCAAGTGCATGTTCAGGGACGAAATCCCAGTGGACTGCTGCTTGCAGGATGGTTACAACAACGATTGCGCATCCCAACTCACATTGTTCACACAAAGGGTCCAGGTATCACCAAAGTTGTTCTGGAAACAAAAGATGGCCACGTATCGCTTGCCCGCCCGGATGGTCGCGTTGCACAGCTATCCGTACCAGGGACAGCACAATCTACAGTGGCTCTGGCGAGACGTTCCCTTGCCGAACTTCTCGCCGAGGAGCTGCGTCGACTAGATCCGGACGAAATCTACGCACAGGCGCTCCGCGGAGTCGAACACGTGGTGCATGATGAGCAGACGACAATCAAAAAGCCTGCCAAGAAGGCCGTCGCTAAAAAGGTGGCCAAGAAAAAATGACGCGAATAGAACTGCATGCTCAAGAAGCTCAGGAAGATGTAGTTTCTGAAATTGTTCTCTCACTTGTGCGCATGATCACGACTCGTACCTCTGCATTGAATAATTTTCACCTTGCACTCACTGGCGGTCGCGTAGGCACAGAAATTACTCAAGCACTGATTGCGCACCCACTTGTCCTGGGATGTAAATCCTTGCACTTGTGGTTCAGCGACGAGCGCTTCACGAGCGAATTAACTGAACGAAACGATTCCGTGCTTTCGCACGTTGATGAAAATTTTAAGCCGCACGTTCACCGAGTCGCTGGTCCGGATGTAGTCGGGTCAGTCGAACTCGCAACGAAGGCTTACGCAACTGAACTCGACACGTTTACAACAACCCGAGCGTTTGCCACAAACACCTTGATGGATGTCACACTTCTGAGCATCGGCCCAGATGGGCACGTTGCTTCCCTATTTCCTGAATCAGATCTCCTCAACCACAAAGAAGCCGTACTTAGTGTCTTGGATAGCCCTAAGCCACCAGCACAGCGCGTCACGTGGTCATTTGAAACAATCAATTCCTCAGAACAGGTGTGGCTGGTTGCTACTGGTGCCGAGAAGCGTGTCGTCGTCGATCATCTACTCGCAGGGACTACGCCGCTGACTCAAATCCCGGCAATGGGCATAAAAGGAACAGAGTCCACGAAATTATTCGTAGACTCTGCTGCCTTTGATTCAGACTCCGCTGATGCGGAAGATTTTATTTAGATCTTGCCACGGATGTTAAGCAATGCTTCATCCAAAATTGATCGACCGTCATTGTCTTCGCGACGCTCTTTGACGTAAGCCAAGTGTGTTTTGTATGGCTCGTTCTTTACCGGAATCGGCGGATTTTCTTTATCTTGTCCCGCAGCTAATCCGCACTTCGGGCAATCCCATTCCTCTGGAACTTCAGCGTCGTGCGCAAAGCTTGGTGTGGTCTCGTGCCCGACAGCGCAGTAGTAAGAAATGTAGATGCGAGGTGCGGCATCGCCACGCTCTGCTTCACCCATTGGGCCTGCGCCGACGCGACTTCCACGGATTGCACTACCACTAGCCATTGTGTTTCCTTACTGGTTGTATTTCACTTCTAAAAATCGGAGTGGACGTATGTCCATCAAACTTATTTAAAGGGCTATGCCCACTTCAGCAAGAGGCCAAGTCCAACAATTGATGCTGCCCACAAAAGAGCTAACACAACCGTGATGCGATCCAGATTGCGCTCAGCTACAGATGAACCACCCAACGAACTACCAATGCCGCCGCCAAATAGATCTGACAATCCGCCACCTTTGCCCTTGTGCAACAGCACCAGAACGATGAGCAACAAACTGACAACCACCAAGATGGCTTCAAATGCGCCGATCATGCGGACTCCTTCGTCGTATTCACTAATTGGTAGAACTTCACGTATTGGTGGAACTTGGACTTACTTGCAAAACCTGAGTCTTAAGGATACCTGACACTCGCGACATCCCCGAATCGCCACCTACTGGGGGATTTCCCCGGAAAATGGCCTACTGCTTAGGGATGAAGTCGGTAGCGGCACACAGAAACAAATTCATCAGGATCTAGCGAAGCCCCACCTACCAGACCGCCGTCAACATCTGCCTGCGCCATCAAAGCGGCAACGTTATCGCTCTTCATCGAGCCACCGTAGAGCACGCGCACCTTGTCTGCGGCGTTGCCGTGGTTGTTACGTACCCATCCACGAATCGCTGCACAGACCTCTTGAGCGTCTTCAGGTGTGGCTACTTCTCCGGTGCCAATTGCCCAAACTGGTTCGTAGGCAATCACTAAATCGCCAATCTGAGCAGCCGTCAAGCCGTCAAGCGCTCCGGCAACCTGAGCGAGTGTGTACTCAACGTGTGTTCCATCTTTGCGAATGTCTAGGCCTTCACCAACACACACAATTGGAGTCACATTGTTGCGCAGCGCAGCAAGAACTTTTTTGTTCACAGTTTCATCGGATTCACCGTGATACTGACGTCGTTCGGAATGACCTACAGCTACGTATGAGCAGCCCAGTTTGGCTAGCATTGCCCCACTGATTTCACCTGTGTATGCGCCCTTTTCAGCTACCGACAAATCTTGCGCACCGTAACTAATTTGCACCTTGTCCGCATCAACGAGTGTCTGCACCGAACGAATATCCGTAAACGGTGGCAAAACGCAGACATCAAGGTTTGCGTAATCTTCGGCATTAAGTGTGTAGGCAAGTTTCTGAACTAATGCAATCGCCTCAATGTGATTGAGGTTCATCTTCCAGTTACCTGCCATCAGTGGCGTACGTGCCATTTAGTTGTCCTCCAGAACAGCTAGACCTGGCAAAGTCTTACCTTCCAGGAATTCCAAACTTGCCCCGCCACCAGTTGAGATGTGACTGAACCCAGCCTCATCAATCCCCAGCAGCCGGACGGCAGCAGCAGAATCGCCACCACCAATAACAGTCATTGCATCAATATTGGTCATCGCTTCGGCTACTGCGCGTGTTCCGCCAGCAAACGCTGCCATTTCGAAAACACCCATTGGGCCATTCCACACAACAGTTTTTGCGTCAGCAATTTTCGATGCAAAAAGCGCGCGAGTTTCAGGACCAATATCAAGACCTTGCCAGTCATCAGGGATTGAGTCCGACGGAACAATTCGAGTATTTGCATCTGGAGCAAAGTCATCAGCAATCACCGTGTCGACAGGAATAACAACCTCGACGCCACGGGCCTGCGCATCGGCAACCAGCGACTTCACGGTTTCAATCATGTCTTGTTCAAGTAGCGACTTGCCAACAGTGTGACCTTGTGCGGCCAAGAATGTGTAAGCCATGCCACCGCCAACCAATAGGCGGTCAACAGACTTCAGCAAATTCTCAACTACACCGAGTTTGTCACTGACCTTTGAACCACCAAGGATGACAACATATGGACGATCAGGATTGCTGAGCACCTTACTGAATACTCGTGCTTCGGCTTCAACGAGCAGACCCGCTGCATGTGGAAGAGCCTTAGCTAGATCAGTAACGGATGCTTGAGCACGGTGCACAACACCAAAGCCGTCGCTGACGTACACATCACCCAATGCAGCCCACTCGCCCGCTAGCTCGGCGCGTTCGGCCTCAACCTTGCTCGTTTCGCGCGCATCAAAACGCACATTCTCAAGCATGGCAATCTGTCCGTCTATCAACGAACCGACAACTGTGCGAGCCGATTCCCCACTGACATCAGTTGCCAAGGTAACTGGCTGACCCAAAAGTTCACCGAGGCGAACTGCGGCCGGGGCAAGTGAATACTTTGCCTCAGGTGCACCCTTAGGACGACCTAAGTGCGCCAGCACGACCACCTTGGCACCACGATCTAGCAACGCTTTAATAGTCGGAACACTGGCAACGATTCGACCATCGTCGGTAATCGTGCCAGCGTCGCCTACGTATTCAAGCGGAACATTGAGATCACTACGAACAAGAACTGTCTTACCAGCTACGTCGAGCTGATCGATTCCACGAATAGCCATTGTTTAGAGCTGGCCACCGATGTACTTGGTCAAGTCAACGAGGCGGTTTGAGTAACCCCATTCGTTGTCGTACCAGCCAACAACCTTGATTGTGTTACCAATAACGTTCGTCAAAGATGCGTCAAAGATGCAGGAAGAAGGATCCGTCACAATGTCTGAAGACACGATTGGATCTTCGGTGTAGCTCAAGTAACCCTTCAGTGGGCCTTCAGCTGCGGCCTTAACGACAGCGTTGACTTCTTCCTTAGTGACTGCGCGACCAAGAACAGCAGTCAGGTCAGTAGCCGAGCCAGTTGGAACTGGAACGCGCATTGCGTAACCATCAAGCTTGCCCTTGAGTTCAGGAAGCACGAGACCAATTGCCTTTGCTGCACCAGTTGATGTTGGAATCATGTTGGTTGCTGCGGCGCGAGCGCGTCGAAGATCCTTGTGCGGGAAGTCAAGGATGACCTGGTCATTTGTGTAAGCATGGATTGTGGTCATCAAACCGTGATCAATCACGAACGCGTCATGAATTGCCTTGGCCATCGGGGCAAGGCAATTTGTTGTGCAAGATGCGTTTGAGACAACGTGATGGTTTGCTGGTTCGTAAATCTCGTGGTTAACACCCATCACGATTGTGGCATCTTCGTTGCTCGCTGGAGCCGAGATAATGACCTTCTTTGCTCCACCAGCAATGTGGCCAGCGGCCTTTGTTGCATCAGTGAAGAAACCTGTTGATTCAATAACGATGTCTGCGCCGAGGTCTCCCCATGGCAGCAGTGACGGATCGCGCTCTGAAAGAGCAGCGATGCTCTTGCCACCAACGATGATTGAGTTTTCGGTGTAGCTGACGTCTGCTGGGTAACGGCCCAGAATCGAGTCGTACTTTACGAGGTGAGCCAAAGTGGCATTGTCTGTGAGGTCGTTTACACCAACAACTTCAATGTCAGCACCTGAAGCCTGAATAGCACGGAAGAAGTTACGGCCAATGCGACCAAAACCATTAATACCTACGCGAATCGTCATGAGAGTCCTTTACGTTGAGCCGGACAGGCGTCCAGCCGATTTTTCCGACTTGTGAAGCGACGGGCGCGAGAGATTTCCGAGTGGAAACCGCTATTTTCGCGTAGCACCACATCGTCGGGGTCGTCGCTGGATTACCCCTCGAGCATATCAGGCGTCAGGCCCGATTCGGTGTTAGGTATGCCTAAATCCTGGGCTCGTTTGTCAGCCATTGCTAATAAACGGCGGATTCGCCCTGCAATCGCGTCTTTAGTCATCGGCGGATCAGCCAGTGCGCCAAGCTCTTCAAGGCTCGCCTGCTGGTGGGTTACGCGTAGCTGACCAGCTTCCAGAAGGTGAGCTGGAATTTCAGGTCCGAGGATTTCGATAGCTCGAGCAGCGCGCGCACCTGCGGCAACTGCTGCCCGCGCCGACCGGCGAAGATTTGCATCATCGAAATTTGCAAGACGATTTGCGGTGGCACGCACTTCGCGACGAAGGCGGCGTTCTTCCCAAGCAAGCACAGAGTCATGCGCGCCGATACGAGTGAGCAATGCGCTGATTGAATCGCCATCACGGATGACTACGCGATCAACACCGCGCACTTCGCGAGCTTTGGCGGTGATACCCAAGCGGCGTGCACTTCCGACCAGTGCCAATGCCGCTTCTGGACCCGGGCAAGTAATTTCCAAAGAAGATGATCGACCTGGCTCAGTCAACGATCCATGTGCCAAGAAAGCGCCACGCCATGCGGCTTCGGCATCACACAATGCAGCAGACACAATGTGCGGTGGCAGGCCACGAATTGGTCGGCCGCTTCCGTCAACGAGACCAACTTGCTTTGCGAGGTGTTCACCATCTGTGCTTACTCGCACCACATAGCGACTTCCCTTGCGAATGCCAGCGCCAGTCAATACTGACACTTCGCTTTCGCGACCAAAAATTTCTGCAAGATCCTTACGCAAACGTCGAGCAGCCTGACCTGTATCGAGTTCTGCTTCGACAACAATCTTTCCGCCAACGATATGTAGACCACCTGCGAATCGCAGTAGTGCCGAGACTTCCGCTTTGCGGCAGCAGGACTTTGTGATCTTGAGACGACTGAGTTCGTCCTTTACTGCTGAGGTCATTGCCATGCTCCGATAATGCCAGATGAGAAAACTTGTTCGAACGCCGAGGCTAGGAGTACGGGGTCATGCTGATTTTGGGGCTCGAGGGCATTGGCAACAGGGGCGTAATGCACAGTGGCACCCATGGTCGCGGCCACTGCCTCAAGCGGACCTCGGTCGTGGGTGTGAGACGGGTCAGCAATGACGACATCGAGACGAAAATCTGGGTGGTCATGTGCCAATCCCTGCAGGAACGTTTCTGGCCCAAAGCCACGGGTTTCACCTTGTGCCGGATCTAAATTCAACACCAGCACGCGTTTGGCCTCAGTACCAATCAGTGCCGAAGCCATTTCCTGAACGTGGAAATGTGGCATCACACTGGTGAACCACGAGCCTGGCCCGAGGATGACAACATCGGCGTTTTGGACAGCAGTGACTGCCTGCGGGCAGGCGGCAACTCCGGCGGGCACCAGGGTGATTTCTTTGATGTCTAAGTCAGAGGTCGCCACCTGTGCTTGACCTGTGATGACATGCTCAACGCCATGTTCATCTACGGCCCGCGCTTGCACCTCAAGGGGGTCTGTGGCTAGCGGCAGTACACGACCTCGTGAATCGAGCAGACGTGACACCCAATCAAGGGCGCTCACAACGTCGCCTGTTTCTTCCCAGAGCGCCGTGATCAGCAGATTGCCCAAGGCATGACCGTCTAAATCACCCGTTGAGGAAAATCGATGTTGCAACACTCGGGCCCACGTAGATCCCCACTGGTCGTCGCCACACAATGCGGCAAGTGCCATTCGTAGGTCACCGGGCGGTACAACATTAAATTGCTCGCGAATACGTCCCGAGCTGCCGCCATTGTCACTCACTCCAACGACTGCGGTGAGATTCGGTGTCACTGCGCGCAAGGCGCGAAGGCTTGCCGCCAGTCCATGTCCCCCACCAAGGGCGACAACGCGCGGTCCGACGCCGTTACGTGAACTCACTCTTATTCGCGCCCTAGGTCACGGTGTACAACGCGAACTTCGACGCCATTCTTGACGAGCCGCGCTGCGAGGTTTTCAGACATCGCAACACTGCGATGTTTGCCGCCTGTGCAGCCAATTGCGATTGTGACGAACCTTTTTCCTTCACGAATGTATCCATCTTCAATCAGGCTGACCAAATTTGTGTATTGCTCGAGGAATGCTTGTGCTTCGGGCAACATCACTACCGAGTCATTGACGGCCTCGTCCAAACCGGTAAGTTCGCGCAGCGCTGGGTCCCAATATGGGTTAGGCAGGAAACGCATATCGGCGACGAGGTCAGCGTCTACCGGAATTCCGTACTTAAACCCAAATGACAACACAGTCGCGCGCAGTGTGACGTGCTCGTCGTCGCCGAATGCTTCCTCAATTCGCCGGCGAAGTTCATGCACATTCATTGCGCTGGTATCGATGACAAGATCTGAATCAGCTCGTAGCTCGCCCAGCAAAACTCGTTCGCGGGCAACGGCTGACAACAAATGATCATTTCGTTGCAGGGGATGCGGGCGCCTCGACGACTCGTAGCGCCGAACCAAAGATTCGTCACCAGCTTCAAGGAACAAAACTCGGACATCATGCCCCGCGGACTTCAGCTTTCTAAGCTCATCTTGAAGCTCCGCGAATACTTCACCACCGCGTACGTCGGCAACAATCGCGACCTTGGGATGATCAGTGCGCTGCGTTGAGTACGCAACGATGTCAGGGATCATTCGCGGTGGAATGTTATCGACAACAAACCAACCTAAATCTTCAAGTGCGCGAGTAGCCGTCGATCGACCTGCACCCGACATTCCAGTTACGAGCAGTACATCAATCGGGTTATCTACGGTCACTGGTCAATTATCTCGCCCGTTGTCATATTTATAGTCGGTTCGGGTGACTTTTTTGTCTGGAGTGCGTCAAAAATCTCTTGCGCCTGAACTGGTCCGATACCCGGCACTGATTCCAATTCAGGAACACTTGCCAACTTCAAGCGCTTCAGCGAGCCAAAATGTGCAATGAGTGACTTCTTGCGCACAGGGCCAAGTCCGTCAATCTCATCCAAAATACTGTCGACCATTGACCTGGAACGTTTCTTGCGATGCAACGTAATTGCAAACCTGTGAGCTTCGTCGCGCACACGCTGGAGCATAAAGAGGCCTTCACTTCCCCGAGGTAGGACAATCGGATATTCCGCACCTGGCGCCCAAATTTCTTCCATGCGCTTTGCTAATCCAACGACATACATAGTCCGCACACCATTGTCATTCAGAGCCCGCGCGGCTGCATTTACTTGGGGTACACCGCCGTCGATAACCAACAGGTTCGGTCGATATGGACGATGAGAGTCTTCTTCCGGCCGAAACCTTCGTTGTACAACCTCATAGATGGATGCCGTATCGTCCCGAGGTTCGTTAATAAGGTAACTGCGATACTCGGATTTCTTGGGTAAGCCATCCTCAAAAACGACAAGAGATGCCACGACGTTGGTGCCACTCGTATGCGATACGTCAATACATTCAATACGGAGTGGTGCACTCGCCAATCCCAAGGCTTCTTGCAGTTCCTGGAGAGCTTTAGAACGGGTTACCAGATCTGCAGAACGTTTGGCCTTGTGCGCAGCCAACGCTTGGGTGGCATTGGTTTCGACGGTTTCCATCAGCGTGCGCTTGTCACCTCGTGCCGGGACACGTATCGATACATTGGCAATGCGCATCTCGCTAAGCAATTGAGTCAAGCTCTCTGAACTTTCAGGCGTCACATTCGTCATGATTTCGACGGGAATGTCATCCTTGGTTGCATTCTGGTAGATGTACATCAAGGCATCCGTCATCAAGGATTCATCTGTCGCCTCGACTGAATTCTCCATCACAAAACCACGTTGACCCACGATGCGACCATTGCGCACACTGAAAAGTTGCACAGCGGACTGAAGATCGTCGTGAGCCACGGCGCAGAGGTCAGCATTTGTTTCATCCGTCAGTACAACGGTGCTCTTTTCACGCACTCGCTCAAGTGCCTGTAGATCATCACGCAAAACTGACGCACGTTCATAGTCCTGCTGTTCGGATGCGTGCTGCATTTGTTCCGTGAGACTGCGCATCACTTCCTGCGATTGACCTGAAAGAAAAGATTGGAATCGATCAACCAAGTCGCGATGCTCATCGGCGGAAATTCGCCCAACACATGGCGCTGAACAACGATCAATGTGCGCGAGCAAACACGGACGGCCAGCCGCTTTGGCGTTACGCAGGACGCCCGCCGAACAACTTCGTACGGGAAAAACACGCAGCAGATGGTCCAGAGTGTCTCGGATGGCCCAGGCTTGTACATATGGCCCGAAGTAATTCACACCCTTGCGCTTATCCCCGCGGTAGACAAATGCTCGAGGAAACTCTTCACCCACAGAGACTGCAAGGTACGGGTACGACTTGTCGTCGCGATAGCGCACATTGAAGTTGGGATCAAACTCTTTAATCCACGCATATTCCAATTGCAGTGCTTCAGTTTCGTTTCGTACAACGACCCAGTCAACAGATGTAGCAGTCGCAACCATCGTTGCTGTGCGTGGATGTAAATCGTTGCCGAAATAGGAAGATAGACGACTCCGCAGATTCTTTGCCTTGCCGACGTAGATAACCTTGTCGGTTTCGTCGCGCCAACGGTACACACCTGGATCAGTTGGTATGTCGCGTGGCTTCTCTGACGACTTCACAATGCCCTATTTCTTAGTGCGCTTTGGTGCAGGCAAAAGCGGGGCCAGGAACTCGCCCGTGTAACTGCCCTTAGTTTTGGCGATAGTTTCCGGCGTTCCCGTACCGACGACTTTGCCTCCGCCAGATCCGCCCTCGGGTCCCATGTCCACAATCCAGTCGGCGGTTTTAATGACGTCAAGATTGTGTTCGATAACCAATACTGTGTTGCCCTTGTCAACAAGTGAATGCAGCACAGCAAGGAGCTTGCGAACATCTTCGAAATGAAGTCCTGTCGTAGGTTCATCTAACACATAGACGGTGCGACCGGTGGACCGTTTTTGAAGTTCGGATGCCAACTTCACACGTTGCGCCTCACCACCTGACAACGTTGTTGCTGGCTGGCCGAGTCGCACATAACCTAGACCGACATCAACTAGCGTTTGCAAGTGTCGTGCGATTGGTGGGATTGCTTCGAAGAAACCCAAAGCTTCTTCAACAGGCATGTTCAGCACATCGGCAATAGTTTTGCCCTTGTAGTGAACCTCGAGCGTCTCCCGGTTGTAACGCGCACCGTGACACACTTCGCAAGGCACATAAACATCGGGCAGGAAGTTCATTTCAATCTTGAGGGTGCCATCTCCACTGCATGATTCACAGCGACCACCCTTAACGTTGAACGAGAACCGTCCCTGCTGGTACCCGCGTATCTTTGCTTCAGGAGTTTCTGCAAATAGTTTGCGTACATGATCAAAGACACCTGTGTAGGTAGCCGGATTTGAACGTGGTGTTCGTCCAATGGGGCTTTGGTCCACGTGAACAACCTTGTCGAGTTGTTCAACACCTTCCACACGTAAATGTCGACCGGGCACGGTTCGTGCCCCATTTAAATCACGCGCAAGCACGTTGTACAAAATGTCATTAACCAACGTGGATTTTCCAGAACCAGAAACACCGGTCACGGCAACAAAGTTACCGAGCGGGAAATCAACCGACACATCGCGCAAGTTGTGTTCTTTTGCGCCCTTGATAGTCAGTTTGCGCTCAGGATCCTGTGTGCGGCGTTCGGTGGGAACAGCAATCGAGCGCTTACCCGACAAATACTGTCCGGTCAGCGACTCTTCATTGTTCAGCAAGTCCTCGAGTGAGCCGCTGACAACGACGTGGCCACCGTGCTCACCAGCCCCTGGGCCAATGTCAACAATCCAATCGGCCATCCGAATAGTGTCTTCGTCATGCTCAACAACAATCAGCGTATTTCCCAAATCGCGCAGGCGTACCAAAGTTTCGATGAGGCGATGATTGTCGCGTTGATGAAGACCGATACTTGGTTCATCGAGCACATACAACACGCCAACGAGACCTGATCCAATCTGGGTCGCAAGACGAATGCGTTGCGCTTCGCCACCGGCAAGTGAACCCGCGGAGCGTGACAGTGACAGGTAATCGAGTCCGACATCCACGAGGAAGGCCAGACGTTCGTTCACTTCTTTCAATACGCGATCAGCGATGGCCCGTTCGCGTGCACTCAGTTCAAGACCCTTAAGAAACTCGGCACACTCGCCGATAGGAAGGTCGGCGATTTCAGAAATGCTCTTGTCATTTAAAGTCACTGCAAGTGACAGCGGCTTGAGACGTGCGCCGCGACACGACGGACATGCAACTTCTCGCATGTAGCCTTCGAGTTTCTCACGACTCATTTCACTTTCGGCTTCTAAATGGCGTCGCGAAATGTACGGAATGGCGCCTTCGAAACCTGTGCTGTACGAGCGTTGACGACCGTAACGGTTCTTGTATTTAACGTGCACTTCATGGTCATGTCCGTACAGCAAGGCTTTCTTGGCTTTTGCTGGCAATTTCGACCACGGGACATCAATGTCGAAATCCATCTCTTTGGCCAGAGCTTTAATGAGTCGCAGGAAGTAATCCGAAATATGACCCGATGCCCACGGTGAGATTGCGCCTTCGGCAACACTCAGTGAAGGATCTGGGATGACCAATTCGGCATCCACTTCCATTTGCGTACCAAGTCCCGTGCAATCCGGACACGCGCCAAACGGAGAGTTGAAAGAAAATGAGCGCGGCTCCAACTCTTCGAATTGGTTTCCGTCATACAAACAGACCAGGTGTTCGCTGAACATTCGTTCACGTTCTGGATCGCCCTCAGGAAGGTCGACAAATTCCAAGGTGACAAGGCCACTCGAGAGCCGAAGCGCAGTCTCAATGCTGTCCGTCAAACGGCGGGCGGCGTCCTTCTTTACAGCCAGACGGTCAACCACAACCTCGATGGTGTGCTTTTCCTGCTTCTTGAGCGTTGGCGGCTCTTCGAGCGCGTACACCACACCATCAATGCGAGCGCGGGCAAACCCTTGCGATTGCAGACTGCGAAATAGCTCCGCGTATTCACCCTTACGCTCGCGAATAATCGGCGCCAAGATTTGAAAACGGGTGCCGTCCTTAATTTCCAGGATTCGGTCAACAATTTGTTGTGGCGACTGACGCGCGATAATACGGCCGCAATCCGGGCAATGCGGACGTCCTGCCCGCGCAAACAACAGACGCAAATAGTCGTAGACCTCGGTAATGGTGCCAACTGTGGACCTCGGGTTGCGGTTTGTGGACTTTTGATCAATCGACACCGCAGGCGAAAGTCCTTCGATGAAGTCCACATCCGGCTTGTCCATTTGTCCCAGGAACTGGCGCGCGTACGCAGACAGTGACTCAACGTAGCGGCGTTGACCTTCAGCAAAGATTGTGTCGAAGGCAAGTGAGGATTTTCCAGAGCCCGAAAGGCCAGTGAAAACAATTAGCGCATCGCGAGGCAAGTCGATGCTGACGTCTTTGAGGTTGTGCTCGCGAGCTCCGCGAACAATCAGACGCTCAACCACAATTCTCCTGCCAATTCAAAATTATTCGGCTGTCACAGGGATTCCCATGATGGCCACTCTCAAGTAATCCCATGCTAGTTGGGGCACATGCAGTGGGCATCTTGAGGACTTGGCTACGAGCTCGTCGAGTCTTCGGCGCTGACACCAAGCTTTTTGAGCGCCTCGCCTTCATGGGTCTGGGCATCTCTGAGCGCGTGCTCCACTTCAGTGCTAGCAATCAGTGACGGATCGGCCTTAACGGCCCGCAGACTCGTCACCACTGTCACGGCAAGCACCCCAAGAATGACTACAAGTGATGCACCGGTCGAAACCTGCGGAGCGTGAATATCAAACGCATCCAGTGCCTCAAGAAACAACTTGACCGCAATAAAACCCAAAATGACGGATAGACCGCGGGGCAAGAAAATCAATTTGCTGAGCAATCCATCGAGCAAGAAGAACAGCTGACGAAGCCCCATCAGAGCAAAGGCATTGACAGCTACAACCAGATATGTTTCTTGCGTGAGGCCAAGCACTGCCGGAATTGAATCGAGCGCAAACAGTAAATCTGTGGTGCCTACAGCAATGACGACCAACAACATCGGCGTCCACATTCGTCGACCCTCGACCCGGGTGATGAATGCGGAATTGTCATATTCGCGAGTAACAGGTGCGATGCGTTCAACTAATCGAACGAATGAATTTCCGTCTGGATTTGGTTCTGAATCCTTTGAACGCCAAACCGAAATGGCGGTATAAAACAAAAAACCCGCAAAGAGAAAATACGTTCCAATAAATCGCTCTAACGCAGCAGCACCTATAAAAATCAGAACTGCTCGCAAGACCAGTGCGATTGTGACGCCAAATAATAAGACTCGATGTCGACTATCTGAGGGAACGGCAAACGATGCCATCAACACAATGAAAACGAAAAGGTTGTCGACCGACAGACTGTATTCGGTGATCCACCCAGCAAAGAATTGCTGTCCGTAAACTTTGCCAAACTGTGCCCACACACCAAGACCAAACAATATTGCTGCTACAACATAGATTGAGACCCAGATCAACGCGTTTCGGTGCCCAAAGTGCGAACTGCGAACATCAGCAAAGACGAAATCGATGACGAACAGCGCGACAAATAGCCCGATGGTGGCCATCCACAAAGTTGACGATACAACCACGAGCCACCTCACATTTCCTAGATTCCTGAATTACCGGGAGCTTTTCTACTCTATTTTAAGCGTGGCCAGCCTGACTCATTTGGCGCAGCTCTTTCTTCAACTCAGACACTTCATCTCGCAAGCGAGCAGCCAATTCGAATTGAAGTTCGCTCGCCGCGGTATGCATCTGTTCAGACAGCTGCTCTATCAGGTCTGCCAAATCGCGCGCAGGGATGGATTTCAAGGATTCTCGCGCGCCAACGGGCAAGTGCTTAGGCAACTTTGTGGAACCCATGAATTCGGCAGTATCGGAATCTTCTCGCGAAATCATGTCAGTGATATCGGCGATCTTCTTTCGCAGTGGCTGCGGATCCACACCATGAGCCACGTTGTACGCAATTTGCTTTGCCCGTCGGCGATTGGTCTCATCGATAGCAACACGCATCGAGTCGGTAATTCGATCGGCGTACATGTGCACCTGGCCCGATACGTTTCGGGCAGCACGCCCGATTGTCTGAATAAGACTACGTTCGCTACGCAAAAAGCCTTCTTTGTCAGCATCGAGAATTGCTACCAGTGAAACTTCCGGCAAATCCAGACCTTCACGTAGCAAGTTGATACCAACAAGCACGTCGTACTCACCTAGCCGAAGTTCGCGAAGCAATTCAATTCGCCGAAGTGTGTCGACCTCTGAATGCAGGTAACGGACGCGAATGCCTTGTTCCAAAAGATAATCCGTTAAATCTTCAGACATCTTCTTAGTCAAGGTTGTCACGAGAACGCGAGTGTTATTTGCAACCCGCAGTCGAATCTCGTGAATCAAGTCATCAATCTGTCCTTGCGTCGGCTTTACAATGATTTCCGGATCAACCAATCCTGTTGGGCGGATTACCTGCTCGACTACATCGCCGTGAACTTTTTCCAATTCGTATTTTCCAGGTGTTGCTGACAGATAAACGGTCTGTCCTACTCGATCAAGAAACTCTGGCCACTTCAACGGCCGATTGTCCATGGCGCTTGGGAGCCGGAATCCGTGTTCCACCAAGGTGCGCTTACGCGAAGCGTCCCCCTCGTACATTGCACCGATCTGCGGAACGGTGACGTGGCTCTCGTCGATGACCAATAGGAAGTCTTCGGGGAAATAGTCCAATAGGCAGTTTGGAGCGGATCCGGCTTCACGACCATCAATGTGGCGTGAATAATTCTCGATGCCAGAACAGAAGCCAAGGTTCTGCATCATTTCTATGTCATATGCAGTGCGCATCTTGATGCGTTGAGCCTCGAGAAGTTTTCCTTGGGCTTCCATCTCGCCAAGACGCTCCCGTAACTCATCTTCAATTGCCTCAATCGCTTTGTTCATACGTTCTGGACCAGCCGTGTAATGAGAAGCAGGAAAAATGTAGAGTTCAGAATCGTCAGTCAATATCTCGCCAGTAACAGGATGAAGTGACATCAGCCGATCAATTTCATCGCCGAACATTTCAACCCGAACGGGGTGTTCCTCATAGACAGGGTAAATCTCGACCGTGTCTCCCCTCACTCGGAATGTTCCACGCGTGAATGCGATGTCATTTCTCGTGTATTGAATATCAACGAGTCGGCGCAACAACGAATCACGATCAATGGTTTGACCAATTCGCAATTGAATCATTCGGTCTACGTATTCCTGCGGGGTACCCAAACCGTAAATGCAGGACACGCTTGCCACAACAATCACGTCACGCCTAGTGAGCAAACTGTTAGTTGCACTATGACGTAATCGTTCGACCTCTTCGTTGACGGAGGAATCTTTTTCGATGAAAGTATCGCTTTGCGGGATGTAAGCCTCTGGCTGGTAATAGTCGTAGTACGAAACGAAATATTCAACAGCATTATTTGGAAGTAACTCGCGAAATTCGTTTGCCAACTGTGCAGCCAACGTTTTATTGGGTGCAAGAACGAGTGTTGGACGCTGCAATTTTTCAATAAGCCAAGCAGTTGTGGCTGACTTTCCAGTACCAGTGGCACCCAGCAGGACGATATCTTGTTCGCCCGCATGGATACGACGAGTAATCTCCTTGATGGCCGCCGGCTGGTCTCCAGCAGGCTGGTACTCGCTGATGACCTCAAAAGGCGCAACCGTGCGCTGAAGGTCAGTAATCGGGCGAGGCATACCTTTTAGACTACGCGGAAAGCGCAGCCCACACATTACGGACTTGGTCGGCAAGCCGATCTAGTCCAGCATCGTTGACAATGACAAAATCAGCAATCGCTCGGCGCTCCAAATCGGTTGCCTGTGCACCAACGCGTCCGTCAATCTCATCGAGAGTTAGGCCACGGCGAATTAGGCGCTCGCGTCGCAAGTCCATCGGAGACTCGACGACCAGTATCTGGTCGAACTGTTCATGCATGTTCTTTTCAACGAGAAGCGGGACATCGTAAAAAACAACGGAACCTGAAGGCGCTTGATCGCGAGCTAACCGAGCAAGGCGCGCAACTTCCGGATGCACCAAGCTCTCCAGAACCTTAAGCTTGCTTGGACTGGCAAACACAATGTTTCCCAACGCGCGACGATTCAGCACGCCCGCATCATCGACCAGCTCAACCCCAAATGCGCGGGCAACTTCTGGAATAAGAGGGCTTCCAACAGCAAGCACCTGGTGAGCGAGTTCATCTGCATGCACAACAACCGCACCCGCTTCAGAAAAGTTCTCAGCAAAGAGATCTGCCACAGTTGTTTTACCTGAGCCGATGCCACCAGTGATTCCTACGTACACCCATTCAGCCTATTGGCTACGTCTCAATGCGTTCAGGTAGCAGACAAAATAAATGTGGGCGCGGACCAAAAGTCCACGCCCACATAAATAATTACTGATTACTCAGCGGCTGGTGCGCCACCAAGTGATTCACGAAGTGCTGTCAGCGCTTCATCATCAGCAAGCGTTCCCGCTGATGCATCTTCGCTGGTGTACGACGTAGGAGAATCGGAGTTCACTGCTGCATCTGCGTCAGCCTTCTTTGATTCTTCAACCTGAGCCTTGTGTGCAAGCCACTTTGCGTGAGCCTCTGCATACTGGCGTTCCCAATCTGCCTTCTTCTCTTCGTGACCTGGCAACCATTCATTGGTGTCTGGGTCGAAGCCTTCTGGGTAGATGTAGTTTCCGTTTTCGTCGTACTGGTTCATGCCGTACAGCGAAGCATCGAAGTTGTCGTCTTCGCCAGCATCAACATCTTCATTTGCCTGCTTGAGCGACAACGAAATACGGCGACGCTCAAGGTCAATGTCGATGACCTTAACGAACACCGAATCGCCAACCTGAACAACTTGCTCTGGAATTTCAACGTGACGACCAGCAAGTTCGGAAATGTGAACCAAACCTTCAATGCCATCGCTTACGCGAACGAATGCACCGAATGGAACGAGCTTGGTAACTTCACCTGGCACAACTTGACCCATCTGATGGGTGCGTGCGAAGTGCTGCCAAGGATCTTCCTGAGTTGACTTGAGCGACAACGAAACGCGTTCGCGATCGAAGTCAACATCAAGAACTTCAACGGTAACTTCTTGTCCGACTTCAACAACCTTTGATGGGTGGTCAACGTGTTCCCATGACAATTCGGAAACGTGAACAAGACCATCTACGCCACCAAGGTCAACGAAAGCACCGAAGTTAACGATGCTGGAGACAACACCCTTGCGGATCTGTCCCTTTTCAAGCTGGTTCAAGAAGCCGTGGCGCACTGCGCTCTGCGACTGCTCTAGGTAAGCACGACGTGAAAGAACTACGTTGTTGCGGTTCTTGTCGAGTTCAATAATTTTGGCTTCGATTTGCTTGCCAATGTATGGACCAAGGTCGCGTACGCGGCGCATTTCAACCAAAGATGCTGGAAGGAATCCACGAAGTCCGATGTCCATGATGAGACCACCCTTGACAACTTCGATAACGGTACCGGTAACGACACCATCTTCTTCCTTGATCTTTTCAATTGAGCCCCATGCACGTTCGTACTGTGCGCGCTTCTTGGAAAGAATGAGACGGCCTTCTTTGTCTTCCTTCTGGAGGACAAGGGCTTCGACTACGTCACCAACGGCGACGACTTCATTTGGATCAACATCATGTTTGATGCTGAGTTCGCGTGAAGGGATGATGCCTTCGGTCTTGTAACCGATATCGAGTAGAACTTCATCGCGGTCAACCTGGACGACGATTCCTTCTACGATGTCACCATCATTGAATGGCTTGATTGTTGCGTCGATTGCAGCGAGGAAATCCTCAGCTGAGCCAATGTCATCGACGGTAATTACACGGCTGGTGTCAGAAGTGACAGTCATTAATTAAATGCCTCAAAACGAATAGAAATAGAACGGATGTTGCGTTTCTTTTCCACAAAATTTCTTAAGTGGGCCAGACTTCTCTATGTCCAGAAACTGGCGAAAAGCAACCTTCTAAGAATAGGCATCCACAGCCGTCGGGTCAAAAGCGAAAAATAGCCAAATACGGCGATTTATGTGGGTTAATGGGCTGCTTCAGCCCACGAATGACCCGTTCCAACCGAAACATCCATGGGCACAGACAATTCGACCGCATTTTCCATTTGAAATTTCACCAACTCAGTGACCCGTTCCAGCTCGCCAGGGGCAACTTCGACGACGAGTTCGTCGTGGACCTGCAACAGCACACGAGAGGCGAACATCCCGTCATCCAGGGCCTTACCGACGTTGAGCATGGCCACTTTCACGATGTCAGCAGCCGAACCCTGGATCGGCGCATTCAGTGCCATCCTCTCGGCCATGTCACGTAGTTGTCGGTTGTCGCTGTTCAGATCAGGCAGATAACGACGACGGCCCATGATTGATTCGGTGTAACCCACTTTGCGCGCTTCGGCAACAACATTGGCTAGATAGTCGCGGATGCCACCAAATCTTTCAAAATAGGTGTTCATTAGTCCTTGGGCATCCCCATTGCTGATACCGAGTTGCTGCGCAAGGCCATACGCGGACAACCCGTACGCGAGACCGTACGACATTGCTTTGATTTGTCGTCGCATGTCACTGTTTACGTCTTTTGTCTCGACACCAAAAACTTGCGCGCCTACAGTCGTATGCAAGTCTTCCCCAGACTTCAGCGCTTCGATGAGCCCCTTGTCTTGCGACACATGGGCCATGACACGCAATTCAATCTGGCTGTAATCGGCGGTCAACAAAGTTTCGTATCCGTCACCAACTACGAAAGTGTTTCGAATCTGGACGCCTTCTTGTGTACGTACTGGAATATTTTGCAGATTCGGATCTGTACTGGATAGACGCCCGGTTGCAGCGACCATCTGGTTGAAGGTCGTATGAATACGACCATCGACACCAATGCTCGCAATCAGTCCAGTGATGGTCTGGCGCAACTTTGTGACTTCGCGATAACGCAGGAGTGCCACGAGTAATTCATCATCAGGAAATTTTGCGAGCAGACCCTGAAGTGATTCAGCATCGGTCGTATATCCCGTCTTGATCTTCTTAGTCTTCGGAAGACCGCGTTCTTCAAACAACACTTCCTGCAACTGCTTCGGCGAACCTAAGTTGAACTCATGCCCAACGGAAGCATGTGCCTGTTTCACAGCCGCATTGGCATCATCATCAAAAGTGGTTTCGAGTTTTTCCAGCGCTGCCCTATCAACCGCAATGCCGGTAACTTCCATTCGCGCCAACATAGAAACCAAAGGGACTTCAACGTTTGCAAGAAGTTCAGCACCACCTTTTGCGGAAAGCTCGGCGGTAAAGAAATCTGCAAGATCTAAAGTTGCTCGGGCCGCTTGCGCCAAAGCATCGCCTGATACTTCGCTGGAACCATCAAGCGACAACTGTGCACTTTCTTGAGCGCCTTCTACGTCAAGAGACTTCTTCAGGTAGCGCTGGGCCAGTTCGGCTAATTCAAAATCTCGTCCGCCTGGTGATAAGACATACGCAGCAATCGCGGTATCCATCATTAATCCATTCACCCGAACACCAAGAACTTCAAGTGCGCCAAAAACACCTTTGGCGTTGTGGATCAACTTCGATTGATCTCCTTGGAGCCACTCATTCAGTGCCGGCTGTGCTGCGTCAAAAGGCGACCATACAGATGAACCATCCTGCGCGACCAAAGCCACGGCACTGACTGAACCTGTTCCTCGTCCCCAGGTCCCACTGAAGGCGACAGCAATTGCATCCTTGGGATGTGCTTTGAGCCACTTGTCCATACCGATCGAATCAACCAGCGAAGTGGCCACTTCAAATGTTGAATTGGAAATGGCTTCAACGAGTTCTAGTTCGGACTGTCCAGAGCCAGATGGCCAGGCCTGTAATAGGCGCGGGCGCAGTGATGCGAATTCCAAACCATCAAAAATTTCATGTATTCTCGAGGCGTCATAGTCATGACGCACATACAGTTCGAGTGCTGTTTCAACAGGCGCGTCCGGAACGAGCAAGTTCAATTCATAATTTTCTTGAACCTGCCCAGCATGTTCCCTCAGCGCTTCACCAACTTTTCCAGTGATGCTTCCTTGATTTGCCAGAATTGCCTCAAGGCTTCCATGCAGATCAATCCATTTGGCCGCAGTCTTAGGACCTACACCCGGAATGCCTGGCAAATTGTCACTGGTCTCACCAACCATTGCAGCTAGATCGCGGTAACGGCCCGGTGGAACTCCATACTTCTCTGTAATCGCCTCAGGTGTCATCAGCGCAAGGTCAGACATGCCCTTTTTCGGATACAGCACAGTTACACGTTCGTTCACGAGCTGAAAACAGTCACGGTCACCAGTAACGATGTGCACTGGCACATTGACTGCCTGAGAAAGTGTGGACAAAATGTCGTCAGCTTCAAAACCTTCGGCTGTCAGCACCGGAATATTAAGCGCCTCAAGAATCTGTTTGATGATTTCGACTTGACCCTTGAACTCAGGTGGCGTCTTAGCGCGACCGGCCTTGTACTCAGGATATCGACGGCTGCGAAACGTATCGCGGGAAAGATCAAAGGCAACAGCAATGTGTGACGGCTGACGGTCTTTGAGAACCCCAATCAACATGGACATGAATCCATAGACCGCATTGGTGTGCTGGCCCGACGATGTGGCGAAGTTTTCGACCGGCAAAGCATGAAAGGCACGGTAGGCCAACGAGTGTCCATCTAGGATTAAAAAGTCGTTGTTATCGGCCACACGTTGATACTAGAGCGCGCCGCTGACGACTGACACGGGTAGGCTCCCTACAGCAACGAAAGGCATTCGCATGGCTGACCAGCAGTACCCAGACGACCTCGACGTCGCATCGATTCCACTTGGCGACATGGCCGAACGTATGGGGATTTCGCTGCTCTCGGCCACTGCCAAGGAAGTTGTCGGGACTATGCCAGTGGCAGGTAATACCCAACCATTCGGACTTTTGAACGGTGGTGCATCGCTGGCTTTGGCCGAAACTCTTGGTTCGATAGCTGCCAACATTGCGGCTGGACCCGAACGTCATGCGGTGGGAATTGAGATCAATGGCACGCATCATCGAAGTGCAACTGAAGGCACTGTGACGGGCACGGCTCGTGCATTGAGTATTGGGCGCACTTTAGCCGTTTACGAAATTTTGGTAACTGATGAGCGAGGGAAGTTGTTGTGTACTTCACGGTTGAGTTGCTTGCTCCGCGATAACTGAAAGTTATCGCGGCAATAAATTCAGAGATAACTGAAAGTTATCGCGGCAATAAGTTCAGAGATACCTGAAAGTTATCGCGGCAATAAATTCAGAGATAATTAGCTAGCGAGCGATGATGACCCTGGCTCGGTGTGTGGGCGGCGGCGTTTGCGGGCTGCGATGATGCGGCTTGATTCTCCAGAGATTTTCTTCCGGAGGGCTGCTACTTCCGTGGCTCGACGTGTTGAGATTGGCGCGAAGCCTAGCCGGGCAAAGAATCTGTTGGCTTCACGTTCGGTTGGCGGTACGGCGGCGACTATGTTGCTGCATCCCCAACGATCGGCGTAAAGCATGGCGGCATTGAGGAGTGCTTTGGCCACTCCACGGTGACGTGCACGATGTAGTACATGGATTCCACTTACTTGAACACTAGGGCTGTCTGCCCAGGTGCCAGCATCAACGAGCGACACGAAACCGACACCGACTGCGCGTGGACCTTCCCAGGCAATCATCATGCGGAATGTATCTGACTTTGTTGAAAGTTCAATTCGTGAGATCAGAAGTTCGACTTCTAGCGTTGGATTGTCGCCTTTGATTTCATCCCATAACGGCATAAGTTCAACGAGGTCATCGGTTGCCGCTTCGCGAATCTGAATTGCCATGTGTGCAGATTACGCCCAGCGTTGCACGCGCACCACCTGAATCCCCAAGGTGTGACTCGAGTGACATGTGTGACCCAGAAACCCATTGTTTCGCGGGCGGCGCCGGGCACATTTGCCCCTAGTGTGGGCTTATGACTTTTGCTGCACTTGCCGCCTCAATCCCTCCGTCTAGCGACAAAACTGCTGGTTTCATTGGTTCAGGTACGGTCATCAATGTGGTTGCGGTACTTATTGGTACTGCTGTTGGCGTCACTATCGCAAATAAGATCAATGACGAAGTGCGTAGCGTGGTGACCGACGGGCTCGGCCTCATAACAGGTCTTGTAGCTGCATTGTCTTTGGCGTCTATCACTTCCCCATCACTGGATCAACACCTCAGTGCAGGTGCTCCGGTCTTAATTGTGTTGGCGAGCGTTGTCGGCGGCGGAATTATCGGCACTCTGCTGCACATTGAAGATCGGCTAGAAACATTTGGAGATTCGCTACGCGCTCGCTTTGACAAGTCGAGCAACTCAACGTTCACCGAGGGCTTCGTGGCGGCATCACTTCTTTTTTGCATCGGTCCTCTAGCAATTTTGGGTTCCATAAACGACGGACTCGGGCTTGGAAACCAACAATTAGTGTTGAAATCAACACTGGATTTCTTTGCGTCAATCGCATTTGCCGCATCCTTGGGTTGGGGTGTTGCAGCATCAGCAATCTCAATTGCCGTGGTTCAGGGCGCCTTTACATTGCTGGGTGTATTTCTTGGTAACTTCATGAGCGAAACACAAATTGATATTTTGACTGTCACTGGTGGAATTTTGTTGGTCGGCATCAGCCTTCGTCTTCTGAAGATACGCATGGTTCCAGTTGGCAACATGCTGCCTTCCCTATTGATAGCACCAATCCTCGCTGCGATACTCAGCCACTAACAAGACTTGCGCATGGGCAAACAAATGGGGCGCAGTCACATTAAGTGACCACGCCCCACAAGTTCAAACTATTTAGCCGCCGAGGTACGCATTGACGATTGCCTGATCATTAGCAAGTTCCTTCGCTGGACCCTCAAGCTTGAGGTTTCCTGACTCAAGAACGTACGCGTAATCAGCAATACGCAAAGCCGCCAAAGCATTCTGTTCAACCAACAGAATTGTGGTGCCCTGGGAACGAATCTTTTCGATGGTTTCGAAAATCAAGTCCACAAGTACAGGCGCGAGACCCATTGATGGCTCGTCAAGGATGAGCAGTTTTGGCTGACCCATCAACGCGCGACCCACAGCGAGCATCTGCTGTTCACCACCGGACATCGTGCCGGCCTTCTGGTGAATACGTTCCTGCAAGCGCGGGAACAGTTCCAGAACGCGGTCCATGTCTGCCTTAATTTCGGCATGATCGTTGCGCAGGAATGCGCCCATTTCAAGGTTTTCCTCCACCGTCATGCGGGAGAAGATTCTGCGACCTTCTGGCGACTGGCAAATTCCCTTGGCCACAATTTCGTGACCTGGAGTGCCGCTGATGATTTCACCCTTGAATGAAATTTCACCCGACTTTGGCTTGAGCAAACCACTGATTGTGCGCAACGTGGTGGACTTGCCAGCACCATTGGAACCAATCAAAGTGACAATTTCACCTTCGCGCACGTTCAGGGTCAAACCCTTCACTGCTGTGATGGCACCGTAGGCAACACTGATGTTATTTACATCCAGCATTACTGGTGTGCTTAAACGACCTGTATCTGTAGTCATTACTTGCTCGCCTCCGTGCCAGTCTTGCCGAGGTAAGCCTCGATCACGCGGGTGTTACTCTTGATTTCAGCAGGGCTGCCTTCAGCAATCTTCTGTCCTTGATCCAGAACCGTAATGCGTTCTGAAACCTGCATGACCACGCTCATGTCATGTTCGATCAACAGAATAGAGATGCCACGTTCAGAACGAATCTTGCGAACAAACTCCACAAAGCGGGCTGATTCATTTGGATTCATACCTGCAGTTGGTTCATCCAAAAGCAAAACCTTTGGGCGGAGGGCAAGTGCACGGGCAACTTCAAGTCGGCGCTGGTCGCCATATGACAAGTTGCGCGCATACTCGTGGGTTGTCCCGCCAATATCGACGAAGTCCAAAAGTTCCTGAGCGAACTCACGAGCTTCAGCCTCTTCACGTTTTTGGCTAGGTAGACGCAGAGTTGTTGACACTACGCCGGCCTTCATATGCGAATGCATGGCAACCATGACGTTTTCTTGCGCCGTCATCATGCCAAACAAGCGAATGTTCTGGAACGTGCGGGCAATACCGCCAGCAGCAATCTTGTGCGGCGCTAGACCGGTGATCAAATTGCCGTCGTAGTACACGCCACCACTTGTTGGGCTGTACAAACCAGTCAACACATTGAAGAACGTTGTCTTGCCCGCACCATTTGGTCCGATGAGGCTAACAATTGAACCTTCAGGAATGTTGAACGACACATTATCAACAGCAACAAGGCCGCCGAAGACAACGCTGATATTCTGCGCATCCAATACGGGTGCGTTATTCAGGCTACTCATTAGTGTGCTCCCTGATGATCTGTGGTTTCGTGCATGATTACTCGGGTACGTGCCTCAGGGATAAAGCCTTCACGACGGAAGAGCATCATCATCACAAGCAACAAACCAAAGATCAAGAAGTTAAAGGATGGGAAGTTAATGTTTGTGCCGAGTGCACCATTAACTACGTTTCCGAATTGAACCAGGCCGGTTGAGTTAATCCACGACAGGATCACTGCACCAATCATTACGCCCCAGACGTTACCCATGCCACCGAGAACAACCATCGCAAGGATGATGATCGAGATAGCAAAGTTGAATCGTTCGGCGAACACACCGTTAATAAGTGTCGCGAATGCAACACCGCCAACACCACCGGCAGTGGCGCCAACAGCGTATGAAGAAAGCTTGGTGCGCATCAATGGAACGCCCATCATGCTTGCAGCAAGTTCATCTTCACGGATTGCTAACCATGCACGTCCAAGACGTCCATCACGCAGGCGAAGCGACAGGATAATCATGAGACCAGCAAGCGCAGAGTAAATCAAGAACTTCCACTGCAAATCGAACACACCGAAAGCGTGACCAAAAACCGTGATGTCATCGATTGGCGTGATGCCCTGGGTACCGTTTGTGAGGTTCAGGCCACCAACATTTTCACCATTAACGAAGAACTGCGGAATAATTTCACCGAAGCCCAACGTCACAAGCGCAAGGTAATCACTCTTCAAGCGAAGCGTTGGCGCGCCAATGATGACACCCCACACAGCAGTGAACATGCCACCGATGATCAACACCAGCCAAAAATTGATATGAATACCATTTGGCAAACCAACTGGAGGATGACCGCCGAAGTTAATGGTCTTACTGTCAAAGAATCCTGACATCAGCCAACCAGCAACATAGCCGCCAAGCGCCCAGAATGCTACGTAGCCAAGGTCAAGCAGACCCGCGTATCCAACCACAATGTTCAAGCCAAGAGCCATCAACACGAAAATCATTGCCTCACCGAGTGAGGTCAATGGCAACCATGCGCGGAAGAAGTTCTGAACCTCACCTGGCAGTGACGTGTACACGTACTGGTAGAACGCGAAAATAATGATGACCGACAAGGTGAAACCAATTGCCCACTTGCGGTTGTTTGTTGCTGCCAAGTGAACAGGTACACCTGAGTCTTCAAGAATTACGTCAGACATATCAGACCTTTTCCGTTGTTGCTTTGCCGAGTAATCCGGCTGGGCGGTAAACCATCAGAAGAATCAAGATTCCGAACACAACTGACTGTGACCAACGCTGGCCTAGACCAATTGGCAAACCGTCGTTGAGACCCTGGATCAAGCCGATCAACAAACCGCCCAGTACAGCCCCGTAAAGGTTGCCAATGCCACCCATAACAGCAGATGTAAAAGCGATGAGGCCCAGCTGGAAGCCTAAGTTATACGAAACCGTACCAACGGTCTGTTCGTACATAAGTCCGGCAGCACCGGCCATCGCGCCACCGAGAGCGAAAGTGAATGAGATTGTCTTGTTGACATTCACACCCATCAGTCGAGCAGCGTCCTTATCCTGAGCTACCGCACGCATAGCCTTGCCCTGACGTGTCTTGTTAACAACAAAGACCATGAGTAGGAGCAACGGAATAGTCAAAGCAAAAATCATCAATGTCGAGTAACGAATAGTTACCCCTGCAACATTCATGCTCGTTGTTGGAATAACAGTATTGAAGTTCTTTGGAGCAGAACCCACCCAGTGCAAACCGACGAACTGCAAAATGAATGACATACCAACTGCAGTAATAAGTGGTGCCAACTTTGGTGCTTCACGAAGGCGGCGATACGCCACCCGTTCGATTGACACGTTCAACGCAGCACAGAATGCCATCGCCAAAATCAGAGTCATGATTAACAGACCCCAGTTTGCTGGCGTTGAGGTCACCGCATGTAGGCGCTCAGAAAGCAGCGACGCAGAAAACACTGCGCCCAGCATGAACAAGTCACCGTGGGCGAAGTTAATAAGTTCGATGATGCCGTAAACCAAGGTGTAACCGAGAGCAATCAACGCATACAAAGCGCCATTGTTCAGACCCTGGATAGCTACGGTGACGAAGTCAGCTGGACCTCTTACAAGGTTCACGCCTAACCACGAGAAAACGCCTAACCCGATCAAAAAAATTGATAGTCGGACAAGGATGGTATTGATTTGAATTCGTTTACGAACTCCGATTGCAGTGGATGTCATTCCTGCATTCTCCCCTAAGCGTCATTGAGTAGCGGGTAATTAAAAACTTTATGAAGTACTGACTTTATTCATAAAGAGGCGGGGCCGGTCACCCGACCCCGCCAACTTCATGTGTCTATTCAGATAGACGAACTAGGAATTAACCAAGTTCCCAAGGCATGACGTCTGTTTCAGCGCCACCCTTCATGATCTGGATAGTGATGGTGCGGCTCTTGACGTCACCTGAAGCAGGATCGATCGCGATTTCAGCACCAGTTACTGACTTGTCAGCTGGGATGGTTACGCCTGCGCCACTGAATACAGCGTCAGTGATGCCCTTGCGGGTACCGTCTGAAGCTTCAATTGCAGCAAGGATAACCTGAAGTGCAGCAGCACCGTAGATCGAGAACGATCCAACTGGAGCAGCGTTGTACTTCGCCTTGTAATCCTCAACGAACTTAGCGGCAGTGCCGCCAGCTGCAAGGATTCCATCCTGTGACAGACCGGTGAATGACAACAGAAGGCCTTCGGCTTCTGGCATCTTCTGAAGGTCTGGGTAACCGGTGAAACCATCCGGAGCCATGGTGACGATTTTTGCATTGTCGCCAAGTACAGCGGTCTTGTCCTTAACTAGCTGACCACCATTGTTGTCGAAGATACCTGCGATGTATACGCAGTCAGCGCCTGCACTCTTCACCTTGGTGAACAATGAGGTGTAGTTTGACTGCTTTGCATCCCAAGCTTCGTTGAGAACAACTTCGATACCCTGTGCAGCGGCTTCCTTTACGAATGCCTGTGCAACACCCTGACCGTAGGTCTGGTTGTCGTTAAGAACAGCACACTTGGTGACGCCCTTTTCCTTCTTGAGGTACTGAGCTGCAGCTGCACCCTGGTAATCATCAGTGGTAACAACGCGAGCGTAGTTACGCTTGCCTGTTGGGTAGTACTTGTCAGGCTCGCCTGGGTTCCATGTCTTGGTAAGACCTGGGTTGGTGTTCGCATGCGAAACCATCAGCATCGGGCCATCAGGAGCCTGGTTAAGTACAGGAACGATGATCTTTGCGCAACCTGAGTTGTAGGTACCGACAACGGCAACTTCAGCTGTGTTAGCTACGTGATCCTGAGCGTTCTTTGCACACTGTGCGTCATCCCATCCACCCTTAGCGGCGGTTGAGTTGTCGTATTCCTTGATTTCAATGCTGAAGTTTCCAACCTTGTTACCAATTTGTTCAAGGTAGAGCTTGATTGCATTGTTTGTTGATGCACTGGCGTCAGCTGACGAACCCTGCAAAGGGAAGTCAGTACCAATTACAAGTGCCTTGCTGCTGCTGCTGCTTCCGCAAGCAGCAAGAGCGATAGCGCCTGCAATTGCAAGTGCACCGATCTTGATCGGCTTAATCATGTGTAGTCCTCTCGATGAACCCGACGAATTCTTTTCGGGCATACCGAAACCTACTAGTGAATACGGACGCCATGGGGTAAAAACAACGGATTTCGCAGAGCGTTACACGACCGTAACCCAATAAATAGCCTTATTTCACGGAATAACACCCTTGATAACAATGGTGTTACAGAATCAAGGCCCGAGTGTCCCCTGCGGATTTCGTTGCTCCCTAAAAATCACCGTTAGTCGGGCTGGAACTCACTGCTGGTCGGGCTGGAAATCACTGCAGGTCGGGCTGACAGGAACCACCAATGCAACGCATTGGCTCCCAAATCCCACAGTGTTAATTCCCTCCCGCAAAGTGATTTCAAGAAATTGAAATCACTGCTGGTCGGGCTGACAGGATTTGAACCTGCGGCCCCTTCACCCCCAGCGAAGTGCGCTACCAAACTGCGCTACAGCCCGTTCTTGCAATCAGTATCTTAGCGAAAGACTTGAAGCTACCTCTTGCGCTTTTCGCGAATGCGCTGATTAATCAAAATCGGCGAACCCACAAAACCAAATTCCTCACGGAATCGACGTTCAACAAATCGACGATAACCCGGATCCAAGAAACCAGTAGTAAACAAAACAAACACTGGCGGTGAGACGCTTGCCTGAGTTCCAAAGAGAATGCGGGGCTGCTTTCCACCACGCACTGGGTGAGGATGCGCTGCCACAATTTCTGTCAAGAACGCATTCATGCGACCCGTTGGAACACGTGTTTCCCAACCTTCTAGCGCCGCATGCAAAGCCGGCACCAAACGATCTTTGTGCCACCCTGTCATCGCACTGAAATTGATGCGTGGCGCCCAACCAACCTGCACCAAATCTCGTTCAATTTCACGATCCAAGTAATAGCGGCGTTCTTCATCAACGAGATCCCACTTATTGAAAGCGATGACGAGCGCGCGGCCAGATTCAACAACCATCGAAATGATGCGCAAGTCTTGCTCAGTCATCGGCGCACTCGCATCCACAAGGACAACAGCAACATCTGCCTTGTCCAATGCGGACTTAGTTCGCAACGTGGCAAAGTACTCATGTCCACTGGCAGTTTTTGCGCGACGACGGATACCGGCGGTATCTACGAGAATCCATTCTTCGTCACCCATGACGACAAGCTCATCAACAGGATCCACCGTGGTGCCGGCAACGCTGTCAACGACAGCGCGCTTCTCCCCTGTTAATGCATTCAACAGGCTCGACTTTCCAACATTTGGCTTACCCAAGAGTGCCACGCGATGTGGTCCACGAGGTCGCACTTCACCCATGCCTTCATCAGGCAAATTATCAAGAACTATATCTAGTAGGTCGCCTGAACCACGACCATGCAACGCCGATACTGCAAAGGGTTCGCCCAAACCAAGTGACCATAAGCGTGATGCTTCAAGTTCAGCGCGCTCGTCGTCAACTTTGTTTGCAACGAGCACAACTGGCACTTTTGCCTTGCGCAGCACGCGGACAATTGCTTCATCAGCATCAGTAGCGCCGACTGTGGCATCCACGACAAACATGACCAGGTCACTGTTGTTCATGGCGGCTTCTGCTTGCGCGGAAACTTGGGCGCTCATACCCATTGCGTCGTGTTCCCAACCACCAGTGTCGACAACAATGAAAGGGCGACCGTTCCATTCAGTTTCGTAGCGCACACGGTCGCGCGTCACGCCCGGCGTGTCTTCAACGACAGCTTCACGGCGACCGATGATGCGGTTAACGAGCGTGGACTTACCTACGTTTGGGCGACCAACAACTGCGACAATTGGCGCATTTTCATGTTCGCTAATTTCATCAAGCACAGCGTCAGATGCGATACCTAGTTGTGCGAGCAGTGCTTCGTAATCTGCATCGCTGAGATCGCGCCAGTTTTCTGGCAGCTCAATGTTGTCTGGAAGTTCAACGGCTTCACCGCCAACTTCGTAAATGTGTGGTTCGTGCTTGTCAGTCATGATCGCGTCCTTACTAGATCCAGGATATGCGTGATCACTTCATGCAATTCCAAATGTGTGGTGTCAACTTCAATTGCGTCATCGGCCATCACTAACGGTGAGGCAACTCGTGTTGAGTCCGCCTTGTCGCGTGTGGCTAAAGATTGTTCGATTTCAGTTGGGTCTTGTCCCAACTCAAGTGCCCTGCGCAATGCGCGCGCTTCTTGATCCGCGGTTAAGAAAATCTTGAGATCGGCTTCGGGTAAAACCACATTGCCAATGTCGCGCCCTTCAACCACAATGCCGTTGTCTGACTTGGCCGCAATGGCGCGCTGGCGTTCGACGAGCATCGCGCGCACTTGAGGGACCGCGGCAACTTTGCTTACCGCAGCGGTAACTTCCGGTCCGCGGATCTCTGCGGATACATCCGCATCTCCAACCCAGATGCCAGGTTCGTCTGCTGAAGTGCTTTCTCGTAGCTCGATCACTGCGGCGCAGGCTGCAATTTGCTCGGGGTCAGTGAGTTCAACGTTGTTCTCTAAGGCAAACCATGTGATGGCCCTGTACATAGCGCCAGTGTCAAGATAAGCACAACCCAAATCCTGGGCAATTGCGCGAGAAACGGTCGATTTTCCAGAACTTGATGGGCCGTCAATTGCAATGACAAGGCCGGCAGACATGTACCTAGTCTATTGGTCAGAGAATGACTACAAAGCCCGCTGAAGTCAGCGCGGTTTCAAGTGTGACCTGAGCCGCAAGCGCCACAGTCAATTCAACAAGTCCGGTCATGCGACCGAGCGAGTGGTCAATTCGTACGTCTTCAAGGTTGACTTCAGCTTGCGCTGCCACTGCGAATAGTCGCGCTAACTCGCCAGGCTTATCGTCAAGACGAACGAGAACTAACGCATCGGATGCCCGATTGGCACCATGCTTGCCCGGCAAACGATCACGTCCTGCGCTGCCCTGCTCCAGAATTGAAACAATGTGCGCGTGATCGTTGCTTGCAATCGCTTCGGCCATCTCGCCGAGTCGCTTAGCCACGTTTCTCACGCGTTCAGCAACGTTCGCCGAGTTTCCAGCAAGAATTTCCGACCACAATCCAGCATCTGAAGACGCGATGCGAATGGTGTCACGAATTCCCTGCCCAGCAAGTTCAATGTGTCGTTCTTCGGCACCCATGAGTTCGCCAGCCAGAACTGATGCAACCACCTGCGGCGTGTGAGATATGAGTGCGACTGCTTGATCGTGGTCATCCATTGAACGTTCGATAACAACGGCGCCGAGCGCATTAACCATCTCTTCGACTTGAGCGAAAGCGTCGTCGCTGGTCGCGGTTGTACGCGTAAGCACCCAAGGGCGATCAACAAAGAGATTGCCCTGTGCACCAGCCGCACCGGAAATTTCACGACCTGCCATCGGGTGTCCGCCGACAACGCGCGCCAGCTCACTGACCCCTAGATCGGATAGTGAATTCAAAATGGTCGCCTTCACGCTTGACACATCAGTGACTGCGGCAGTCTGGTGGTCGGCTAACGCGGCGCGCATGACCCCAGCCACTGCGCGAGGTGGAGTTGCAACAACAACGAGATCGCAGGTCTGATCCAAAAATGGTTGCGCACCACTCTTTGCCGTTGCGACTGCAAGTGCGTGCTCATCAGCATCGTTTAGGAAAACGGTGTAACCGGCATTCTTCAAACCGATTGCAATCGATGTGCCAATTAAGCCAGTACCAATGATCAGCACGGTTGGTTTTTGTGTCATCGAAACCTACTGCGCAATGTCTTGGCGAAGTACTTCTGCTCCACGTAAGTAAACGTGGCGAATATCTGCTCGCTCAATGTCAGTGTGGGCATGGACCATCACTCGAATCACACGTGGCAACGCGCCTGTCACGTCGATTTCCTGAGCGCAGATTAGTGGAACATCGCCAAGTCCGACACTGCGCGCAGCACCAGCTGGGAATGCACTGTGCAAATCAGGGGTCGACGTAAAGAGAACACTGATTAGGTCATCGGTGGTGAGACTATTTCGCTCAAGCATGTTGCTGAGCAACTCAACGACGGCATCTGCCATTTCAGATGCGTCATCAGCTTGCAAACATGTTGCGCCTCTTATGGCCCGGACCTTCACAGTACGAGTCTAAAGCCCCACGGAGTTGTAGAGATTCCCAAGTTCCTTATTAACGAGTTGGCGAACCGCACCTGATTTCAAATTTCCCAAAGATATTGGCCCAATCGTGGTGCGCACTAGGTCAATCACCGGGTGCCCCACTTCTTCAAAAAGGCGACGCAGAATTCGATTGCGCCCCTCGTGGATAGAAATTTCTACCACTGAGGTCTTGTTGCCCGTTTCGACAAGTCGGCATCCCACGACAGCAACTTCGGTTCCATCAATAGGGACACCAGAGATGATGGCTTGGATTGTGTCTTTCACCACACGGCCTTCGAGTCTTGCGATGTAAGTTTTCACAATGCCATGCGACGGGTGACCGAGACGCTGACCTAATTCACCATCATTGGTGAGGAGTAGCAAACCTTCGGTGTCAGCATCGAGGCGACCCACATGAAAAAGGCGTTCATCAAAATCTTTGACGTAGTCCCCAACGCATTCGCGCCCATGTTCATCAGCCATTGTTGTGACGACGCCACGTGGCTTATTGAGTGCAATGACGATGTGGCCGCTGGCTTGGGCGATGCGCACACCATCAACATGGATGACATCAGCATCTGGATCAACGCGTGCACCAAGTTCGTCCATGACAATGCCATTGACAGTTACTCGACCTGCCGTGATGAACTCTTCACATTTGCGTCGTGATCCGAGCCCAGCAGCCGCCAAGACCTTTTGCAATCGGACGCCTTCGGATTCCACGATTAGTTAGCTGCCGCTTCGAGAACTTCTTCGACATTGTCAGGCATCGGAAGGTGTTCGGCAATCGGCGGCAATTCCTCGAGTGACTTCAAACCAAGCCGTTCCAAAAAGTACGTGGTCGTTCGATAGAGATGCGCACCAGTTTCACCATCGTGACCCACTTCTTCAATCAATCCACGGGTAACAAGTGTGCGGACGACGCCATCAACGTTTACGCCACGAATGGCTGAAATTCGTGCACGTGTCACGGGCTGGCGATACGCCACAACTGCAAGAGTTTCCAGAGCTGGCTGTGACAATTTACCGTGCTGTCCATCGAGTACGAAGCGTTCAACGACTGGCGCGCAGTTATCGCGAGTCCAGAACCGCCAGCCGCCGCCGAGCTCGCGCAGGTCAAATCCGCGACCTTGAATTGCATACTCTTGCGCCAGATCGTGCAAGGTAGTTGTGACTTCATCTAGCGGCGTACGCGTCAATGTCGCAAGTGTTGATGATGCCATTGGCTCTTCCGCTACGAGCAGCAATGCCTCAAGGGCAGCGCGAAGTGTCGGCGCACCAACACCTTGATCCTCAGTTGAATCCTCGTCTGTGGCAGATTCACCTTCGATGATGTCTAGCTCTTCATCCACAATTTCTACTTCTGGAGTTTCGTCACTCATTACTCATCATCCTTATCTAGCGTTGCACTGTGTGCCACCGCACGATCAATTACTTCTGCAACATCAAGTGGTTTATCTTCCACAGGCTCAAAGACAATCTCATCAAACTCTGATCCATCAAACTCTTCCACGTCGCCCGACCAGTCGGTATTTTCATCGCCGACCCAACGGATAAACAATTCGCCGAGTGGAACGGGCTGCTCAAAGAGCACGACCCCGTCACGATAAATCTCCAGCAACGCCAAAAATCTCGCCACGACAAGAAGCGTCGTATCACAATCACGAGTCAATGCGCTAAATGTCGAGTGACCCTGGCGGCGCAGTCGGTCCACCATGATTGCCGCTTGCTCGCGGACAGATACTCGAGCGGCGTGAATGTGCGCCACGGAAATAACTTCTGGAAGCTTCGGTTCAAGTGCGCGTGCCGCAAGGTTCGCAAAGTCATCCGGTTCGAGACCTAGAACAACTTCGGGCAAAAGTTTTTGGAATCGTGCGTCGAGGCCGACGGCACGCGGATGCATCCGTCCGGCGGTCTCCAGTCGGGCACGAAAATCTGCTGACATTAATTTGAATGCTCGGTATTGGAGCAAGCGCATGACCAAAAGGTCGCGCGCTTCCAGAATGGCGATATCTTCTTCGTCTTCTACTTCCCCACCTGGCAGAAGACGAGCCGCCTTCAGGTCTAGAAGTGTCGCGGCAATAACCAAAAACTCTGTGGCTTCATCAAGTGTCCAGTCATCACCACGGGTTTTGATGTATTCAATAAAATCGTCAGTTACTTGATGCAGGGACAGCGCAGTGACATCGAGGCGATGCTTTGCGATAAGTGACAGCAGTACATCAAATGGACCGGAGTATTCATCGAGTTGAACGATGAACGCTTCAAGAGAGTCCTCCGACGCAGCCGCTGTATTGACTTGCTCGGCAGGCGCCGTAAGGGACATTAGTGCGCGACCGAGCCATTCTTCTCGAGACGTTCAACAAGCTCCCAGGCCAAATTGCGATAAGCCACTGCGCCAGTTGAGGTTGGGGCTTGTTCAATAATTGAAATACCAGTTTTAGTTGTTTCCGGGAACTTCACTGTGCGACTGATGGTCGTATGGAAAACGGAATCTCCAAATGCGTCTAGCACAGCCTGTATGGTTTCGCGTGTGTGCAAAGTACGAGCATCAACCATTGTCGGAAGAACGCCATCAATCGTTAAGCGATTGTTGAGACGCTCCTGAACCTTGGAAATTGTTTCCCGCAACATTTCAACGCCACGGAGTGCAAAGAATTCACACTCCATCGGAATTAGCACACCATCAGATGACGTCAATGCGTTCACAGTAAGAAGACCGAGTGACGGCTGGCAGTCAATCAAAATGTAATCGTAATGTGGCTTCACAGTTGCCAATGCGCGATCAAGTGCGTATTCGCGAGCAACTTCTCCAGCCAAACGCAATTCAGCTGCGGATAGGTGGATGTTTGCAGGAAGCAAATCCAAACCTCCAACAGATGTGTGCATTACAACATCAGTTGCAGGGACAGCAGATGAATCCATCAACATGTCGTATACAGTTTTGCGACCTTCAAGTTTGTCGGGTGCAACACCAAGTCCAAGTGACAACGAACCTTGTGGGTCCATATCAACCATGAGTACTTTGCGGCCAGCTTCAGCAAGCGCAGCACCTAAGTTGATGGTCGTTGTTGTTTTTCCAACACCACCCTTTTGGTTGGTCATTGAAATGATGTATGCCGGGCCGTGCGCCTTAACTGGACCAGGTTTTGGAAACTCTGGAAGTGGTCGACCAGTGAGGCCGAGAACTACGTCGGCACCAACAATGGGGGTGATCGTGGCGTCGGCAATCGCAGCATCTGCGCCAACTGGCGGTGCAGGCTTTACTGCGCCATGTTCCTGAGGAATTGGAACTGTCATGTTAGAGGTCCTTCCCAGCACGATCGATACATCCACCACGTAGCGAATGCCTTAATAGTCGCGGGGAAGTTACAACGATTTTAGAATAAGTCCTACGGCAACTCTTCACGGGGATACCCGAAAAAAACTTACCGTTTCTAGGCACGGGCACGAGGGTGCGCGGTGGCATAAACCTCGCGCAGCTGATCGACTGTAACCATGGTGTAAATCTGGGTCGTTGTGACCGACGCATGACCTAAAAGTTCTTGAACGACGCGCACATCGGCCCCATTTTCCAGTAGATGCGTAGCAAACGAGTGGCGCATGGTGTGCGGCGAGACTTTGCCTTCTAACCCAGCCCTATCTGCCGCTTCCTGCAAAATGGCCCAGGCGCTTTGCCGGGACAGCTTTCCCCCTCGGGCATTGAGAAATACAGCAGGTGTGCCTTTCCCGCTAACGGCTAAAACCGGCCGAGCCCTGACTAGGTAGACCTCGAGGGCCTTCAAGGCATGCTTTCCAACGGGCACTAGGCGCTCTTTGTCACCTTTGCCACGCAATCGCAGGATAGGCAAGTCGACGGACAGCGTGGATACATCATCCACCGTGAGGTCTATGAGTTCCGAAATGCGCGCACCAGTTCCATAGAGCAATTCCAAGAGTGCCTTATCTCGCATCATCAACACTGAAAGGTCGGTTTCCGAGCCCTCACCTACCGCGTGAAGTAATTTTTCAATATCTGAAAATGGCAATGCCTTGGGCAGGCGCTTGCTTGCTGCTGGCGGCTTGACCGACCTGGATGGGTCAACTGTTGTTATACCTTCCCGTGCCATAAATGCATGGAACCCACGCACTGCAATGACGGTGCGAGCCGCAGACGTGGGACTGAGCGCAACACGCTCCTTTGAACCAAGTCGGATAGCAACTAAGAAATCCGAAATATGTTGTGTCGTCACCGCCTTTGCATCAAGCACATCTGCAGCAATCGAAAACTCGAGGTACCGATTCAAATCCCGCCGATAAGCCGCCATCGAGTTAGCCGCAAGCCCACGTTCAACGAGCAAGTGGTCGAGGTAGGACTCAACTTGTCGGGCGATCATTGGCACACTCACATGCAACAGGCTATATGACATAACGTGACGCCCGAAGGCGCCACGTTAATATCACGAATCCTGACGGATGGTTAAGCCAAAGCGTCCTCAAGAGTAAGCAGTGGGTAGCCGAATGCTTCAGCAACTGCTGCATAAGTAACCTTGCCGGCGTGCGTATTAAGACCAAGACCAAGAGCCTTGTCATCCTTGAGCGCCTGCTTCCAACCCTTGTTCGCCAAAGCAACTGCGTAAGGCAACGTCACATTGGTCAGCGCCTTCGTCGAAGTATTTGGCACCGAGCCTGGCATGTTAGCCACACAATAGAAAACTGAATTGTGCACTGCATATGTTGGATCAGCATGCGTTGTTGCATGTGAATCTTCAAAGCAGCCGCCCTGGTCGATTGCAATGTCAACTAAAACTGAGCCTGGCTTCATGCGCGAAACAAGTTCATTGCTGACAAGCTTTGGTGCCTTGGCACCTGGCACCAACACCGCACCAATCACAAGGTCAGCCTCAAGGCACGCCTCTTCAATTGCGTATGCATTCGATGCGACAGTCTTGATACGACCTTGGTAGATCATGTCGATCTGGCGCAAACGTGGAATGTTCAAATCAAGAAGCGTGACATCGGCACCCATACCCACCGCAATTTGAGCTGCGTGAAGTCCCGAAACACCTCCACCAAGTACTACGACCTTTGCAGGTGCAACGCCAGGTACGCCGCCAAGAAGAACTCCGCGACCACCATTTGCGCGCATTAATGAATAGGCGCCAACCTGTGGAGCAAGGCGTCCGGCAACTTCGGACATTGGCGCAAGAAGCGGCAACGAGCGATCCGGAAGTTCAACTGTTTCGTAAGCCACACCAGTGACACCCTGCTTCAAAAGCGCATCTGTGCATTCCTTGCCAGCAGCAAGATGTAGGTATGTGAAGAGGAGCTGGCCATTGCGCATGCGATCGTATTCAGCAGCAATCGGCTCCTTGACCTTCATGATCATGTCGCCAGTTGCCCACACATCATCAGCGGTCGCAAGAATTGTTGCACCAGCTTTGACGTATTCCTCGTTGGTAATTGATGAACCAACACCTGCATCATGCTCAACGAAAACTTCGTGACCGTTGCGAACTAGTTCCATTACGCCTGCTGGAGTAATTGCTACGCGATATTCATGGTTCTTGATTTCGCGTGGAATGCCGACCTTCATGAATGCACCTTTCACAGTGGGGGCCTCATTGCCCAACCGCTTCTCAGAGTATTGCTTGTGTCCGAATATTCCGAACTCGAGGTATGGATTTCGCAGGTTAACTTGCGGAATCCGCATTTATTTCTAGTAATTTGGAGAAATTTCGATAAATAGAGCCATTGCACAACGAATTTCGGCGTTGTTACCTACGAATTCTGTCGTTTTCGACTAAATCAACACGGCTGGGCCACATGGCGTGCGCTTCCCGCAGGAAAACCTCTGGGTCCGCCATAGCAAGCAAAGCTGACAACGTTCCAGTCAACAGAATTGGACTTGTGACCAGTCCAAGGTGAAGTGCTTCAAGAATTTCTGTAATTGGCACCCATCGCACTTGCATGTCGGCCTCTTCATCTTCTCGAGTCGGGCGGCCTTCGGCATGCTCGGACACTTGCTGAGCCAAATAACACCGAATGACTTCAGTAGATCCGCCAGGCGAAGTTGCCATATCGAACAGCACGTTCCATTGCTCGGCAACGAACCCAGTTTCTTCCAAAAGTTCTCGCTGAGCTGCAGTAAGCGGATTCTCATCAGGTTCATCCAGTAAACCTGCGGGCGGCTCCCACATAAGTTTGCCCATGGGATGGCGGTACTGCTCTACAAGGAGCATCTCGCCCTGCGTATTTACTGCAATGATTCCAACTGCACCTGGATGTACGACGTAATCGCGCGTGACCTCTGCCCCAGATTCCAAGGTGAGATTGTCGCGACGAACATCCCAGATACGTCCAGCAAAAATATTTTCGCGTTCACGAATTGTGGCTGGTCGTACTGAGTCGGAAATCATGACTGTCGGGCGATTGCCGCTTCGACTAGCCCCGCGAACAATGGGTGCGCACGCGTCGGGCGAGAACGCAGCTCTGGGTGCGCCTGGGTGGAAATGTAATAGGGATGCTCAGAAACGGGCAACTCCACAAATTCAACAAGGTGTCCATCCGGGGATGTACCAGAAAATACGAGACCGGCGGCTTCCAAAGTCTCACGGTAATCGTTATTCACTTCATACCGATGGCGATGACGTTCTTCAATTAATTGACTTCCATAAACGCGTTCGGCTGTGGTTCCTGATTTCAGAGCAGCAGGATACAAACCAAGACGCATGGTGCCACCAAGATCACGTTCACCAGAAATTACGTCAGTCTGGTCAGCCATCGTAGAAATAACGGGATCTGGTGTTTCAGGATCAAACTCAGCCGAGCTCGCCTTGGCAATACCCGCCATATTTCGTGCGTACTCAATGACCATGCACTGTAAACCAAGACACAAACCCAATGTTGGAATCTTGTTTTCGCGTGCGTATGTCAATGCGCCTAGTTTTCCTTCAATGCCTCGCACACCAAAGCCACCAGGGACACAGATTGCATCAACATCGCCAAGTGACTTCTGCGCGCCAGCGGTAGTTTCACAATCATCCGAAGGCACCCAACGAATATGGACTCGCGCATTATTTGCAAAGCCACCGGCCCGAAGGGCCTCAGTCACTGAGAGATACGCATCAGGAAGATCGATGTATTTTCCTACTAACGCAATTGTGACTTCGTGCTTTGGATTGTGTACACGCTCAAGCAACTTGTCCCATGAAGTCCAATCCACATCGCGGAAAGGGAGATCCAATCGGCGCACAACATAGGCATCTAGCCCTTCGCTGTGCAGCACCTTAGGGATGTCATAAATACTGGGGGCATCAACTGCGGCAACGACTGCCTCTTCGTCGACGTCGCACATCAATGAAATTTTGCGTTTGATGCCGTCGGGTACTTCACGGTCTGCTCGGAGAACAATTGCATCAGGTTGAATACCAATGTTGCGCAGCGCAGCAACGGAGTGCTGTGTTGGCTTCGTTTTCAACTCACCAGAAGGCCCGATGTACGGCAGCAACGACACATGTAAATAGAAAACATTGTCGCGTCCAACTTCATGGCGTACTTGGCGAATTGCTTCAAGGAACGGCAACGACTCAATGTCGCCAACTGTTCCGCCAACTTCAGTGATGACAACATCAACATCATCTGAATCCATGGCAAGGATGCGGGCCTTAATTTCATTGGTGATGTGCGGAATTACCTGGACTGTATCTCCGAGGTATTCACCGCGACGCTCTTTTGCAATAACCGTTGAGTAGACCTGGCCAGTGGTCACATTTGCAGAACCATGCAAGTTGCGATCGAGGAAGCGTTCGTAGTGGCCAACGTCTAGGTCAGTTTCGGCACCATCGTCAGTAACAAAGACTTCGCCGTGTTGAAAAGGATTCATTGTGCCGGGATCTACGTTCAGATACGGATCCAGCTTTTGCATGGTGACCCGAAGACCACGAGCTGTTAAAAGATTTCCCAGACTTGAGGCAGTAAGGCCCTTGCCGAGAGATGAAGCCACGCCACCCGTGACGAAAACATGTTTACGTATACCCACGGGAGTCAAACGTATCGCACGATGAACCGCACGCGCAGCACCGCCTACCCTTTCGCGTGGCGGCGTGCCTTTTCTGCGACATCTAGAAGTTCTTGAGCTAGCGAAGTACCCGCTTGCGAATCGGCTAGGCCGGCGAGCATGCGGGCTAGTTCCGTTACCCGCTCGTCACCAGTGACTGCCGAAACTTCGCTGCTACTCACGCTCCCATCAGCCGATCTACTCACCACTAAATGCCTATCTGCAAAGGCAGCAACTTGTGGCAAATGTGTCACCACAATGACTTGAGAGGTTTGAGCCAGCTGTGCAAGGCGCTTGCCTACTTCAACTGCTGCTGCCCCACCGACGCCTGCGTCAACTTCGTCGAAAACAAATGTGTCGGTTGGGTCGGCCTGCGCAAGTACGACTTCGACGGCCAGCATGATGCGGCTCAACTCACCACCCGAGGCACCCTTTGCCAGCGGCACCCACGGAGAATCCGAGCGGCTCACCAAACCAAGCGTGATGGCATCTTGACCGAATGCGCCTAGTGCTGCCGGCTCAATCCGAAACTCGACGCGAGCACCTGCCATGGCCAGTCCGGCAAGTTCCTCAGACACCTTGCTGGCGAAGCTATTTGCAGCCTTTGTGCGGGCCTTTGTCAATGCATCAGCGTGCGCGCAGAGTTCTGCCGTCACCTGGTCAATGTGCGCCGTCAATTCAGCAAGGTACTCGTCACCACCTTGAAGCTGCACCAAACGAGATTCATTCTCAGCCACCCATGCCAACAGTCCATTGACATCACCAAATTCACGAGCCAAAGTACGCAACGACGATCGACGAGACTCCACAAATTGCAAGCGATCCGGGCTGGCGTCGATATTAGAAACGTAGGCGCTGACATCCGATGCAACATCCGCGACGAGTACCTCTAGTTCACGGATTCGATCAGCTAACTCGCCAAGATCACTATCGTGTTGCCTTTCGTGTTCGAGAACTTTTCGGGCTTGCGAAAGTTTTTGTACCGCAGATTCTTCGCCAATGTCACTTCCCGACAAAAGCTCATCCGCTTCCAGCCCGGCAATGCGCAACGCCTCACTGTTGCTGAGTCGCTTAGCTTCGTCGTCGAGTAACACATCCTCGTCAGGCTGGGGCCGAACCTCGTCAACTGCCGCAAAGATTCGAGTGAGCCGGTCGAGTTCAAATTCTCTATTTGACGCGTCTTTTTTTAGCTGAGCCAGAGCCAATTCCATTTCGCGGCGCTTTTCCCATAGGAGTCGATACGTCGACAACTTATCCAGAACTGGAGCGCCAGCAAATCGGTCCAATAACAAACGCTGCTGTTCGCCTTTTGTGAGGCGCAGCTGGTCTGATTGCCCATGTACCGCGACCAACTGTTCACCAATGTCCCCGATTGCCGATGATGTTACGGTCGCGCCACCTGCAAAAGATCGACTGCGGCCAGTTTCATTCACTTGGCGGGAAATGACCAGATATCCCTGATCGATTTCAGCCCCAAGGTCATCGCACATTTTTGTGACTTCAGCATTGACTGCGACGTCAGCTTCAACGATTGCCTGTGTGGCGCCCGTTGATATCAACGATGCATCGGCCTTCCCACCAAAAAGTAAGTTCAGGCTTCGAAAAACCATCGTTTTGCCAGTACCAGTTTCACCCGTGAGGACAGTAAGTCCTGGCGAAAAATCTAGAACGGCGTCGCGAATGACGCCTAAATTGCGAATACGAAGTTGTTCAATCATCTGTTCGACATTGACCTAAGGGTTTCGCCAACCATGCACTGGTAACTCAAATTTGGCTACCAGCCGCTCAGTGAATGGTGTCTGGTGCACTCTGGCAAGTTTGACTGGTTGAGCGTGTCGTTCAACATGAACAGTCCCGCCTGAAGCAAGTTCAGTGGTGCGACGACCATCAGCGCTGAGGACAACTGGACCAACGGTCACTTCAATGTCAACATGCGACGTGGGTGCCACAACAAGTGGGCGAGCAAATAGCGCATGTGCACTTATCGGTACGACAAGCAGTGCGTCAACATCAGGCCATACAACAGGGCCGCCTGCACTGAACGCATACGCAGTGGATCCGGTCGGAGTCGAGCACAACACGCCATCACAGGCCCACTGAGAAAGCGGTCGATCATCAATGCTTACCAACAACGTGGTCATGCGTTCGCGATTGGTTTTTTCAATTGCGACTTCATTGAGTGCCCAAGAAGTCCACGAAGTGCCGTCCACGTCTTGACCCGACACGCTCAAAGCCATTCGTTCTTCGACTGTCCAACTGCGATCAACGACAGTAGCAATAACTGTGGCGATATCTTCGGGTTCGGCTTCAGCAAGGAAACCTACGTGACCGAGATTCACACCAAGCACAGGGACATCATGTTCACGCGCGACTTCAATACCTCGAAGGATTGTCCCATCGCCGCCAAAGACGATTACTAGCTCGCACCCATCTGCACTGGTTGCCGGCACCACGGCATCAATTCCGAGATTGCCCGCATCTGGTTCGGCGCACAGCACTTCGATGCCACTATCGATCAGTCCGCTGGCAGCACGCTGGGCAATTGCCACAGCATTGGGACGAGCGGCATGCAACACAAAGAGAACACGACGTGTCATTGCGGTCCCTCCTGCACTGCTCGTTCAATATCTACAATATTCGGTTCTGGCGCCCCACGCTTGAGCCACAAGAAATACTCAACATTTCCCGAAG